>RZYT01000025.1 GCA_009930195.1 Spirochaetia bacterium
TCCCAGAATCCATCAAAGAGATAGGTTGCCACCCGTCTGTGCTTGATGACATCGGGGATGATTTCCTTGCCGAAGTCGGTCTTGTCATTGTTCAGCACCTCTTCCATGGTCTTGGCATTGAAGATGTAGATACCCATGCTTGCAAGATACTCATTGGAAGCATCGACATGCTTTTTCAGGGAGTTGAACATGTACGAGTCGGGGACCTTGAACTCGCTTATATCCAGATCATTGGCAGGCTTTTCATAGAAGTTGGTAAGAATGCCTTCCTCATCACAGCCGATGATGCCAAGCCCTGTGGCCTGTTCCCTGCTGATGGGTTTTGATGCGATGGTCAGCTCGGCCTTGCTCTCGATATGGCGGTCGAGCATGCTCTTGAGATCCATGCGGTAGAGCTGATCACCACTGAGGATGATGTAGTAGTCAGCATTCTGGTCGTGGAAGTGCTTGAGGTTCTTTCGCACCGCATCAGCTGTTCCCTGATACCAGGTATCAGTCTGGTTTGTTTGCTCTGCTGCCAGGATCTCAACGAACCCGTTTGAGAAGGTATCGAAGATATAGGTGTTTGAGATGTGGTTGTGCAGGGAAGCCGAGTTGAACTGGGTCAGGATATAGATCTGCCTGATCCCGCTGTTGATGCAATTTGAAATGGGAATATCCACCAAACGGTATTTTCCAGCAAAGGGCACTGCAGGTTTTGCACGGTCCATGGTCAAGGGGTACAAACGAGTCCCTTTCCCTCCGCCAAGTACAATAGCGATTGCCTTTTCTTTCAGATGCATACGTAATTCCCCCTTATGCTGGATTCATATAATGCCAAATACGAATGGGCCGAACGTTGCCACGTACTGTCCCACTGCATACATCGAGTGCGAATCTCATTCATGGATTTCTGTCCTTTCCGATACCAAGCCAGTGAACGTTCCACTGCCTCCAGTATACCATGCCCACTCATCTGTTCAAAGAGGATTCCGGTTCCCTCTTCCGGGTTCTCATCCAAGTCAATGATGCTGTCCGCCAACCCTCCGGTTCTCCTGGCAACCGGTAGGGTGCCATACCGAAGGCTGTAGAGCTGGTTCAGACCGCAGGGCTCATAACGGCTGGGCATCAAAAAGAAGTCTGCACCAGCTTCGAGCAAATGGGCTGCCCGATTGCTGAAGAGGATGTTCACCGAGAGGTTCGGATGATTCTTTCCGATCTCGACCAGCTTTTTCTCCAGCGTATGGTCACCGGTTCCCACAATGATCATCTGCATGCGTTGCTCGGTGAGCATGCGTTCCAAAGCACAAGGCGAGCCCTCCAGCAGTTCCACAAAGCCCTTTTGCTCAGCAAGCCGGCTTATCATGGCAAAGAGGGGAATGCTTGCATCCACCTCAAGGGAAAATTCTGCTTGTATCTCAGCCTTGGTCAACTCTTTGCCGGCAAGATTTTCGGCACTGAAGTGATGGGTGAGGAATGGATCTGTTTCAGGATTCCACTCTTCATAGTCGATTCCGTTTATGATTCCGTTCAGTTGGTTTTTCCGTTCAGAGAGCAAGCCTTCAAGATGGCAACCAAGCTCTTGGGTTTGGATCTCCTTGGCATAGGTGGGACTGACGGTTGTCAGCAAATCTGCAAACTCCAGGCCGGTCTTGAGCATGTTGGTCCGCTTGTTTGCTCTCTCCCCACTGAACATCCTCTCTTCGGGCATGATGTCGGTGCCAAGCAGTTCCAGACGGGAGAACTCTCCTTGGTATGCAAGATTATGGATGGTCATCATGCTGCGTGTCTTGCCAAAGAAAGGGTCCTGCTCGGTTTTGAGCAGGTAGGGGACAAAGCCTGTGGTCCAGTCATGGCAGTGAATTACATCAGGCTTCCAGTCCAGTGCCTTGCACAGGGCCAATACGGCCTTGTTCAGCAGGGCGAAGCGCCTGAGATTGTCACAGTACGGGGTGAAGGAGGTATCACCATAGATGCCCTTGCGGGCAGTGAAGTAGGGATGACGAAGAAAATAATAGGTCACCTTGTTCAGCGTTGTCTCACTGAAGGTGACCAGCTCTTCACCGCCGAGCAACGGCAGTTCAAGCGTAACCGTCAACTCAGTGAAGGATGAGCTTTCGCCACTTCCATACAAAGGAAGGAGCACCCGTACATCCTCACCAAGTGAGGCGAGGGCAGTCGAAAGTGCACCCACTACGTCTGCAAGCCCTCCCGATTTGGAAAAGGGTACAGATTCACTGGATACCATGCATATATTCATGGCTCAATTAGAACACTAACGACCTGCCATCGTCAAGGAGAAATGTGTGATATATAAGTTCACATCCCTTATTTAGCGGTATGCGTGGCCTTCAAGCTCATCGATGTATTCGCTTGCACAATGCGCTGCAATGGCCCCATCGCTTGCTGCGGTGATCAGCTGGCGGAAGACCGTTGTGCGCACATCCCCTGCAGCGTACAGGCCGGCGATGGTTGTCTCCATCCTTTCGTTGGTGATGACATAGCCACTCTCGTCAAGCACTTCCTTGTCCAGCAGCTCGGTTTGCGGAAGCATGCCGACAAAGATGAAGACCGCATCGAACTCACGTTCATACGCTTGGTCTTTTTCCAGGTCCTTGAGCATGACCGAAGTGACTTTCTTTCCATCGCCCTTGATTTCGGTGATGGTGTGCTGCATGACCAGTTCAATGTTCTTGTTGTGCTTTACCTGGTCAACGAGGTTGTCCTGGGCACGGAAACGATCCTTGCGGTGGATGATGGTGATGTGTTCGCTGAGCTTGGAGAGATAGATGGCATCGGTGAGGGCTGTGTCACCACCGCCAACCACCAGGATTCTCTTTCCCTTGAAGAAAGGCCCGTCGCAGGTACCGCAGTAGGAGACTCCTTTCCCGTTGTACAGCTCTTCGCCCTCCACCCCAAGGTGGCGGTGTTTGGCTCCGGTGGCAAAAATGACAGCCTTTGCCTTGTAGGTCTCCCCATCGGCGGTGTCGGCGAGGAAATCATCCCCTTCCTTCTTCAGGCTGCTCACGGTTGCGTAGACAAGCTTTGCACCGAACTGCTCAGCCTGGGCGTGGAATTTCATTCCGATCTCATAGCCGCTGATCGGCTGGTCGAAGCCGGGGTAGTTCTCAATCATATCAATGTACATGGTTTGGCCACCGGGAGCGATGGACTCCAGCAAGGTGACCGAGCGACCAGCACGTGCTGCATATTGGGCTGCAGACATTCCTGCAACCCCTGACCCGATGATCAGGACATCTTGTTCAATCATGTGTTTCCTCCAGTGAACGTATGGTTTCCAGTAATGCGATCTCTGCATCGCTCTTTCTCACATAGGCGGGTCCCTGAGACAGGGAGTCGGCTCCTTGTGCCTGATACTTCGCCAGTCCAAGGCGGCATAGGAAAAGGGAAAGATCCAGATTTTCCTGTTCCGAAACGATCAGCTTGTGTGCAATCTGGGGCAGTCGCTGCTTCAGAAGCGCCGCATCACTACCGGCAACAAGCACCGTTTGGTATGGCTTGAGCAACGCCAGTATCTGTTCGTCCGTTGCATCCAGATCTTCGGTTGCCCGTACCCCATCGACAAACAGTGCTGCATAGAATCGTTTCTTCTTGGCATCCATGGCAATAAGCACCGGATCGTGACAAGAGCGTACGCAAGCATGGTATGCATCCAGCGTAGGGATGGATACCAACGGTATGCCGGTTGCAAGACTGATTCCTTTGAACGTGCTCATGGCAATTCTCAATCCGGTGAAGGAGCCAGGGCCGTTGGTACACACCAACAAGTCCAGGTCCTTGATATGGATGGAATTGCGATTGCAGAGGGCGATCAGCCTGGGCATCAGCAGTTCTGAATGCTGGTTGCCCAGACGTGCAGCCTCAACATCGAAGAAGGGCTTTTTTCCCTCCTCCAGGCGAGCATAGCAGAGATGCATCACATCGGTTGAAGTATCACAACTGAGGATTCTCATGGGGTGATCCCTTCTATGGTTATGATTCGGTCTTGATTCGGCATAATCCTAATATCGACAAAAATAGTCGTATCGGGAAGCAACTCTGCAATTTTTTCGCTCCACTCCACCAATGTGACCCCATCCCCATAGAGAAACTCCTCGCCACCGATCATCTCAAACTCTTCGACCGACCCGATACGATAGAGATCCATGTGATACAGAGGGAGAGAACCCTCATACTCCTGTATGAGGGTGAAGGTCGGGCTTACGATCGGATCGGCAATCTGCAGTGCCTGGGCAAGCCCTTTGGCAAGAACGGTTTTTCCGGATCCAAGGCTGCCTCTGAGTGAGATGACATTTCCTGGTTTGCACAGCTTTCCCAGCCGATACCCCAACGCACGGGTCTCTTGTTCAGAATGGCTGGTGAACATCATCAGAATGCATCCTCTTCGGTGAACTCAGCATGAATGTCATCGGTCTCTTCTTTTCCTGCGACGGAAAAGGGTGTTTCCCGCTTCTCTGCCTTGATGACTTCTTCTGCATCCACAAACTCCTGAACAACTGGGAACGAGATCTTTTCCCCACTTTCGCGTTCATAGTCCTGAATCAGTTGGTGGATGACCGGATCGTTGGGGTCCAGGTTGCGGGCAAGTTCCAGGAACTCACGGGCTTCATCCAGCTCCCCATCCTTGAGATGGAGGTAGGCAAGGTTGCTGATCAGGGTGAGGTTCTCCCCATCAAGATCAACAGCGGTATTCAGATAGGTCTTGGCCAGTTCCGCCTTGCCGGTTTCCAGGCTGCAGATGGCAAGTTCATTGTAGATGTCACTGTTGCCCTTGGTACGAGCCAAGGCGGCCAAAAAAGATTGCTGAGCCTCATCAAAACGGGAGAGTCTTCTGAGTGCCCAACCTTTGAGGAAATGTGCGTTCCAAATCTCGCTGTTGTGCTCAAGGTAGGCGTCCAGGAGGACGAGTGCCTCATCTTCCTTGTTCATCTGGATGGCATCATAGGCTTGCATGAGACGCTGGTCGTCGTTGAGCTTGGCATTGATATCATCAAGAATCTTCCGAACATGCTTCTTGGTATCACCTTCAGGAGCCTGTTCGAGATAGCGGTCCAGATACTCTTTTGCTATCTCCACGTTGCCCTGATAGAGGTGGAAGAATCCAAGCTCACGAAGCAGTTGCTCGTCATCACCAACCACTTCAAGCCCTTCGGTGAGAGTCTGCAATGCTTTTTGCTGGTAAAGATCGTACCGTTCCCCTTTGGCACTGTCTTGGGTTGCCATCCTGCCGTAGAGCGTGGCAAGGTTGACATAGGAAGCGCCTTGCGGTGCAAGTCGGCAGACAGCGAGGAAGAGCTCTTCGGCAAACTCGTAGTTCTGCTTCTGCTCCTGAGCGATGGCTGCCATATTGAGTTCCTGCGGTGCATCCGGCTGGACTGCAAGCACGAACGAGCGGTAGTAGGAAAGATGGGGATGGTCAGCCTGATAGGCAAGAATTTTCAACATGCCTGCAACAATGAGTTCGATGGTAATTTCTTCCCCTTGTTCAAGCTGTTCTTTCCCATCGGGAAGCTGGACCGGGATCTGAATGGAGCTGTCAACATGAAAACTGTTGATGTCACGCTCCATGGAAGAGGGTAGGGAGATGAAGAATACGTTCTTCAGGGCATTCTGCTGTTGTGTCATGGATGGTTTGTTCCTGTATACAAGAGAAAACCTGCGGTGCCGTACCCGGAGAATGCTCTTGAACCTGTGGTTCAAGGGGGATGCCAGTTGTGCTGAAAATTCTGTTCCATTAAACCCCAAAGGAGTCGGATCAATGCAAATCAGCTATGCCGTATCCCATTTGTGTATGTTGAGCCAAGAGACTGTGGCTCCAGGCGCACACCGCAGGAAACTTGTCAAATATCAAGGCAATTGCTTGCCACACGTACATGGTACAATAAGAAAGGGCTTTGTGAAAGGGGTTGCAGAAAAAGAAAACAGGACCCGAAGGCCCTGTTTTGGACAGTGTCCGATTCTTCCGGCAACACTAAAGCGAGGGAGTATCTTCCAGAAGGGCATCGAGGTCGACTTCGTCATCGGCGAAAGCGTCTCCACTCGTAAACCCATCTGCAGCTTCCAACTCAAGCGCTGCGTCGTCCAACAGAGGAACATCGTCGAGACCGTCGATGGAAGAAAGATTCTCCATAGCCTGTGCAATGCTTTCTTCGATGAGTTTGTTGCTGGAAGTAAAACTTTCCACATACTCTTCGAGTTCAGCGTTGTGTGCATGTACCAAATCGAACTTTTCCTGCAGCTCTGCCTTCTCCTTGCGAAGCATGGCAATCAAGCCTGCAGCCTTCTTTGTCCGCAGTTCAAGCATTTTCACGGTATCAACGACTGACATGGTTCCTCCTTTTGGAATCTGGACGAGTTGTCTGGCTTATTTGTCCAAAGCAACCTTGACCTGTGCAACCAGAGCAGAGAAAGCGCCCTTGTCTTCAATAGCCATATTGGAGAGAGCTTTCCTGTTGATCTCAATGTTTGCAAGCTTCATACCATGCATGAATGTGGAGTAGTTCAACCCCTCAGCCTGCACAGCAGCGTTGATTCTTGCGATCCAGAGCTTGCGGAAATCCCGCTTGCGCTCCTTACGGCCGCGATATGCGTACTGGCCAGCCTTTGCAACTGCGTCTTTTGCAACGCGGTTGTTCGTGCTTCTCCGGCCATAATAGCCTTTTGCCAGCTCAAGAATCTTCTTCCTTCTGTCCTTACGTTTGGTTCCGTCTACTGCTCTTGGCATTTCCCACCCCCCTTACGCGTACGGAAGCATGGATTTGGCTCTCTTTGCTTCCATATCTTCGAGGATTCCAGAAGCACGGAGGTTACCCTTGCGCTTACTGCTTTTCTTGGTGAGAATGTGGCGAAGACCCTGCTTTTTGTAGCGGACCTTCCCGGTTCCTGTGACGCGGAACCGCTTTGCAGCGGATCTTCTTGTTTTCATCTTGGGCATGTGTGTGCACCTTCCAAACTTGCGCTCACAAGGAACAAGATCCCCTTGGAGCAGCATATTCACCATCCCATGCGGGATACTGTTTACTGATTGTCCTTCTTGACTTGGGCAGCATTGGTCTTGGAGGGACTGACGATCATACTCATCATCTTGCCTTCCATCAATGCGTCTCGGTCAAGGTTGTAGACTACACCATTTTCCGTAAGCTGGGCAAGTATCTTATCAAGCACCACCTTACCGAGTTCGGTATGAGCCAATTCACGGCCACGGAAGCGTATGCTCACCTTGACCTTGTTTCCCTCTGCCAGGAAATCACCGATGAACTTGGATTTTGTCTCAAGATCATGTCTTTCGATCTTGGGCTGCATCCTGATCTCTTTCATCTTGATGACACTCTGGTTTTTCTTGGCATCCCTAAGCCGCTTTTCCTGCTCGTAGCGGTACTTTCCGAAGTCGAGAATCTTGCAGACAGGTGGGTTTGCGTTGGGAGACACCTCCACCAAATCCAATCCTGCACTCTCAGCAAGCATGACAGCGTCAAACACACTCATGATGCCCTTCTGATTTCCTTCAGCATCAATGACGAACACTTCTCTCGCGCGGATCTGTCTATTGATCCTCAAATCCTTCGTAGCCAATCGAACTCCTTGTGTTTTCGGTGAAAACCACTGTGTTAAGGGTTAGTCAGCCTAAAAGGCCGACGCAAAACAATATATCACAAGCATGGGAGCATGTCAAAGTATCGCCCCCAGAGCCTAACAAAAAAGGCCACCGGCTGTATTGCACTGGTGGCCTCGTCTCAAGAAAAGGGTTATGCGTGGTTGGCAGAACCGAGTACGTTGATGTTCTTGTGCATGTACATCTTCTTCAGCTCTTCGCGGGCTGGTCCGAGGTACTTGCGGGGATCGAATTCACCGGGCTTCTCTGCAAGAACCTTGCGGATCATAGCAGTCATGGCAAGTCTGCCATCGCTGTCGATGTTGATCTTGCACACAGCGCTCTTGGCCGCCTTGCGAAGCTGTTCCTCGGGAATGCCGACACTGTCCTTCAGCTTGCCGCCAAACTCAAGAATCATGTTTACATACTCCATCGGGACGGAGGAGGAACCGTGCAGCACAATGGGGAAACCAGGAAGCTGCTTCTCGATTTCCTCAAGGATGTCGAAGCGGAGCGCAGGCGGAATCAGGACGCCTTCGGCATTGCGGGTGCACTGCTCGGGGACGAACTTGTTTGCGCCATGGCTGGTTCCGATGGAAATGGCAAGGGAGTCAACACCGGTGCGGGAGACAAAGTCCACGACTTCCTCGGGCTTGGTGTAGTGGCTGACTGCAGAACTGACCTCATCCTCGATGCCGGCAAGCACGCCGAGTTCACCTTCAACGGTTACATCGTGTGCATGTGCATACTCCACAACCTTCTTGGTAAGGGCAATGTTTTCCTCGTAGCTGAAGTGGGAACCGTCGATCATGACAGAAGAGAATCCGTTGTCGATGCACTCCTTGCAGGTCTCGAAGCTATCGCCGTGGTCAAGGTGAAGCACAATGGGGATGGAGCAACCGAGCTCGGCGGCATACTCACCGGCTCCACGAGCCATGTTTCTCAGCAAGTTGATGTTGGCATAGTCACGTGCTCCTTTGGAAACCTGGAGGATGACGGGGGACTTGGTTGCCACGCAAGCCTGGATGATGGCCTGCAGCTGCTCCATATTGTTGAAGTTATAGGCAGGAATGGCATAACCGCCCTTGACTGCTTTTGCAAACATGTCTCTGGTATTGACCAGACCGAGTTCCTTATAGGATGTCATAAATAGCTCCTTATGCAATGGTAGGTACGTTTCGTTACAAATGTATCCAATCTCCCCAAAGTGGTCAACCTGTATACAGCCGTTTGTTGACGCTGCAAGCCTGCACTGCTACATTCTTACGTATGAGAAAGCCGATTCTGTTGTCACTGCTTGTTGTTGCGTTGCTTGGTGCAACACTGTCGGCCTGCCTGCTCTATCGTGGGCGCGTTGTATTCCTTGTCGATGCAACGTATTCCCGTACCGTCTACCATGCCAATGAGCGTACCCTGAAAAGACGCCTTTTGCTGAACGGGTATCTTCCATCCTCCCTGGAGGTTGTTCCCAGTGAGTTTGATGAACAGCTGCTTATGGGGTTTGCGGAAAAAGGACGGATCAAGCCTGAGTACCTGGTTCTTTCCCCGCTTTTGTCCGAGCTGTTGCCCCAGCACTATCCAGAAGGCATGGAGCAGGTGCATTGTATCAGGATAGGGGAAGGTGAATCATCCTTTGATGGGTATCTTGCACATCTGATTCCTGACAAGCACTTTGATTGGCAACAGCTGGAGAAGAGACTGGGCACCTCAGGCTCAGCACTTGTTCTGGCAGATGGGGGGCAGGCGTTGCCTGCCTTCGATCCAAGCCGAACAGTCATACAGAAAGAAGGTGAGTCGGAGCAAGCGTTCTCCTTGCGTCTGGAGAATCTTTGCAGGGAACGTTCGCTGCTTACCCTTTTTGCCCCACAGCTGGGTCCGTGGGCCATGAAATTGCTCGCCGAGAGTGGGCTCTCCTGGGTCGTGGATGCTGCCTATGCTCCCTTGGTGGATGCGCCCTTTTTGCAAGGGGTGGTTTCCGACGACCTTTTTGAAGGGCTTCTTGCCGTACTGGAGGGACAGGGGAATAGCGTCCAGCTTGCCAAACGGTATTTCACTGCTCGAGAAATCGGTGGAAATTTCCTCTGACCGCATCTATCAGGGCTTCCACCTCCATACCTCTCAAAGCGGCCGCAAATCGATAAAGATGCTCGAGGTGCAGAGGGGAGTTTGGCCTTCCACGCAGTGGAATGGGACTCAGGTACGGGCTGTCTGTTTCCAGGAGGAGATGCTCCAAAGGCAGGATTTTGAACAAGTCTTGCAGCGTTTTGTTTGCCCCGTAGGTGAGATTGCCTGCAAACGAGAGAAAGAAACCCTGCTTAATGGCTAGTGATGCCAGCTCCCCGCTTCCTTGGAAACAGTGGAATATTCCTTGTTGGGGAAAGGATTGTTCTCCAAGAAGGGAGAGAAACTGATCGTCGGCCTCACGATTGTGGAAGATGACCGGCTTTTCATACTGACGGGCCAGCTCCAGTTGGGCCATCATAAGCTGTGTTTGGCTTTGCCTGGTTCCATAGGCATGATGATTGTCCAACCCGATTTCCCCGATTGCGACAACCTTGTTGCGTGAGAGCTGGCTCTCGAATTCTGCAAGTTGCTCCTGGATCGGGGGCATGCCTTCCTGCACTCCCCAAGGGCCGATGCCTGCGCTGAGGTGGATGAACGGATAGCCTTTGAAACGAGCAGTGCGAAGGGCGAGGTCATCGGCATCCAAGCCGATCTCAATGCCTTCCATGGATAGCTCTTCCATTCGTTGGAGAATCGAAGCGAGGTCCATGCCCTTCTTTTCCATGGAAAGAAGGTGGAAGTGGGAATCTATCATGTTCAGGTAGCTTGTGCTTTGCATGGTTCTCGTTATACAGGACCCTTTTGTTTGTTGCAAGTAAGGTTACATGCTACCAAACTCCTGCAGCCATGGTATACTGCTGCAAAGAGGGGTAAGCATGGGGTGTCTACTGGTCTCCTACTCATTGACTGGGCATGTGCAGTTTCTCTGTGAGAAAATCGTTTCCCGACTTGGGTGTGATTGGCTGCCCGTGGCGGTAAAACGGCCCTATCCGACACAAGGATTCGCAAAATTCTATCGAGGGGGGAGGGACGCCACGTTCCACTGGCCGGTCAGGCTTGCCACTCCCCTTCCCGACGTTTCCTCATTCTCCACACTCATCATCGCCACCCCTGTCTGGGCGTCTACGGTCAGTACCCCCATTGATTCCCTGCTTCGGAAGATCGACCTATCGCAGAAGAAGGTGTACTTGGTGATCAGCTGCAGTGGGGGAGACACCCAGCGTTGCAAGAGCCGTATGCTCAAGCTGGCCAAAGGCTGTGCCTATCAGGGCGGTTTCCTCAGCATCGACCCCAAGGAGGAGTCTTGGGATAGGGAAGGGCAACTTGAGGCTTTTTGTCTGGCAGTGGAACAAGGCAAGGTTTTTGAGGAAGAGGGGAAGGTATGAAGTATGATGTTCTGGTCATTGGGGCAGGGCTCAGCGGCCTGAGTGCAGCCGCACTCCTGGCCAAGAGGAATCTCAAGGTTGCGGTCGTTGACAAGAGTTATTGCCCGGGGGGAAGCTGTGGCTCCTTCAAGCGGGAGGATGTCTTTTTCGACCAAGGTTCATCCATGCTTTTCGGCTGGGGGGAGCGGGGGTTCAATGCCCATCGGTTCCTGTTCAACTGCCTTGAGGAAGAGATGGACATCATTGCTCATCCGCAGCTGTACTGTGTGCATTACAAGGGTGAGAAGATTCGGTTTTTTCCGGATATCGACCAGTTCATTGAGGAGGTCGCCCGACTCTTCCCCAGCCAAAAGCCCAATCTGAAACGGTTCTATGGCGATATGGAACAACTCTACACCCATGTCATGGTTGAGCACCCTTCCTATACCACCCCCGATGAGACTGACCGGAAAGAGATGCTGCAGGCCATGCTCTCCCATCCTGTTTCTTACCTTCGGTTTCTCTCCTACCTGAACAAGAGTGCCAAGAGTCTCTTGTCCAAGTATTTCACCGATCCTGAGATCTTCTCCTTCTTTGACAAGCTCACCTCCACGTACTGCTATACCACGGTGGAGGAGTCACCGGCCATTCTCAGTACGGTGATGTTCGTGGACAACCATGTGGGCGGCAGTTACTATCCGGCAGGCTCAGCATTGATGTTGCCGGGCAAGCTGGAGAAGGTCATCGAGGAGCACGGCTCTGTCATGATTCCCAATCGTGAGGTGGTGCGGATCCTGTTTTCCGGCAACAAGCCGAGCGGGGTGCAACTTGATGATGGGTCTGCTCTGTATGCCGACCAGCTGATTTACAGCGGAACGGTATGGAACCTGTACGGCAAACTCATCCCCCCCGAGTACTCCGATCCCAAGAGACGGGCTTGGGCTGCAAGCCAGGTTCCCACCTATCCCAGCTTGGCTCTGTACAGTGTGGTGGACCGAAGTGCCATTGACCATGAGGCTATGGCTGTGGAGATGCTCGTCGGAGACCCTTCTGCATTGAATGAGGAGGAAGTGACGGTATACATTCCCAGCATCGATGACCATACCCTCTGCGGCAAGGATGAGCATGTCGTATTGGCCATCGGT
Organism: Spirochaetia bacterium; assembly: GCA_009930195.1. GTDB lineage: Bacteria > Spirochaetota > Spirochaetia > Sphaerochaetales > Sphaerochaetaceae > Sphaerochaeta. Next base: position 12,165 of record RZYT01000025.1, read on the forward strand.
CCTTCGTTCAGGACTTGGGATGGTTTGGATGCGAAAACCTATCAGATGCAGAAGGAAGAAGAGATTCAGCGGCTCTTGGGGGTGCTTGCGCGCCGGTTTCCCACCATCAAGGAGCATGTGCGTTCAACTGAGCTTGCCACTCCCAAAACGATCGAACGGTACACGATGAAGAATGGAGGGGCGGTTGCAGGACCGAAGCAGGTATTGGGGAACCATATGTTCAAACGTCTGCATATCCGAACCGAATATCCCACGCTGTTCTGTTGCGGCGAGTCCACTGTTTTGGGTACCGGTACCCCGACGGTGACCACCAGCGGGATTGCCGCAGCAAATGCTGTGCTTTCCCAGCGTGGTTTGGAAAGCTTTGTGTATGAGAGCGGGATGAAGCAGTACGTGCATCTGATCACCCCTCCGTATACACCCGACCAGCTCTATGCATCCGATGATGGGCAGACGCGTTCTGTCAAGCTGAAAGCCCGTCGCTGTCAGATTTGTGAGCATCCCGCGTGTTGCCAAACCAGTGGTCTCGACATTCCCTCACTCATGAGAAGGGTCATGGTCGGCAATCTGAAGGGGGCCAAACAGTTGCTCATTGCTTCGGGCGAAGAGGACTTCGAGAGCTTGCAAAGCCATTGCATCAGGGAAGATGCCGTCGATATCCAGCAAGTATGTTCCTTTCTTCTGGAGTGGGAAAGCCCTCCTGCAAGATAGGATGGTCAACTAGGGCTGGTAAAGCCGCCGATGGTTCGGAAGGCGCATCCTTTTTCCAGCTCTCTCTGGATGTTTTCTTGCAGGCTGGTATGGGGATGCAGACGCATGCACTCCTCCTCTGACAAGCCTTTGCCGAACACACGCTCAAAGATCTGCGCCTGCTGGAAAGGCACCGGAAACTTTTCGAAGCGTTGCATGAAGCTCACAATGTTGCTGTCTTTCGACGCCACCCGCAAGAGGGCGGGGTCGAGCAGCCAGGAGACACAGAAGAACAAGGTGTGGTGGGGAAACTGGTTCCCTGCCAGTGACAGGGACTCATCCACTGCCTGTGTGTCCAGCTTCCCATCCTCTGGGATGTGGATGAAGACCACCTCAGTCTGCCTGTCTGCAACGCGCTGCAGATCCGCTTTCGCAAAGGTTGTTGGCTTGCTGAGGATGCACGCGTTGGTGGTATCCACTGGGAAAGCAGTGATGGTGCTGTCATCCTCATGCCATGCAGTGACAAACGAAGCGATCTTGTCCAAGGAAAGATGTCCTTGTGCTGTGCACCCGAGATTTCCTTCCGCCAACGTAAGGAGGTTGCCTGAGTGCTTGTCCCGATAGATGCAGACACTTTGGCCGAAGATCTTTGGTTCATACTGCAGACGGCCGAGGCGAAGGATCTTCGCACAGAGATGGCGACTGATCCAGTACACCTGCTCCAACCCTGTCTGCCCCTGATGTGTCTTTTCATAGCTCTCCATCCAGAGCCTGATGTCCAACAGGGTTGCAATTCTTGTGTCCTCGCTGATGTTCTGCCTGCAGTAGCTTGCACCTATTTCCTCATACCAGCATTTGATGGCCAGCAGGGGATGAACCGCCCCAAACCGCGCAAGTCCCAAAGAGAGGGTGTTTGCAACCTCGGCAGCATCTGCGTCGGCAATTGCGTTCCGTCCTCTCTCCAGAAGGCTGGCATGGTCAGGATTGTTTCTCAGTGTCTCTTCCAGCACCTGGATGTCCTCGATATGGCGCTGATGGAATCTCAGTTCATCGTAGTATCGGCATTGCATACCTAGAGCATGCAAGGAGTGTGGATATGCGTCAAGGCAAATTTGCTAGGAAGATTGTGCCTGTGGTGGTATCATCATGACAAAGAAGGGGCCTTCGATGATAGTGCGTGTAGTGCAACTGCTGCTGCAGCGATCCTCATTTTTCCTTGAGCTGATGATCCAGCATGTCATCATCACCCTTATCTGTGTCTCGTTGATCACTGTTCTTGGGCTGGCTTTGGGCATTCTGATGACCAAGAACCGGTGGATGGCTCACCTGTTGCTGCGGCTGACCAGTTTCCTCTATACCATTCCTTCCATCGCCCTTTTTGGAATCCTGGTTTCCATTTCGGGAATAGGGTTGAAGAGTGCAGTCATCGCAATCGTCCTGTACGGGTTGCTTCCCATGATCAGGAGTACGTACACAGGTTTGCAGGAAGTTCCCGATGAGATCGTGGAAGCGGCAGTGGGAATGGGGACCAGCAGGGGCCAGCTGCTGTGGACCATTCGGTTCCCGTTGGCTCTGCCGGTGATGTTCAACGGCTTCAGGACCATGGTGGTCATGACCATCGCCTTGGGGGGCATTGCCTCCTTCATTGGTGCCGGAGGCATGGGACGTGCAATCTGGCGGGGAATATCCACCAACTTTCCGGAAATGACGATAGCCGGCAGTCTTCTGATTGCCCTGTTTGCCATCATCACCGATCTGGTGCTGGAGGTTTTGGAACGAAAGGTGCGCTCCCGGTTCCTGGGAGAAGAGGAGTAGGCAATGACCAAGCGAATTGTGGTGCTGTTCCTATTGGTTGCGTTGGTTGCATCCTTTGGTTGCAAGAAGGAGCAGAAAGAGGTGGTGATTGCCAGCAAGCCGGTCACCGAGGGCTATATCCTTGCCCAGATGCTCAGCCTCCTTGTGGAAGAGACTACTGATATCCAGGTCAAACAGACATTGGGTATCGGAGGGGGGACTTCGAACATCCATCCGGCCTTGCTGAAAGGGGAGATTGACCTCTATCCTGAATACACCGGTACCGGTTGGCTGTTTGTGCTCAAGAAAGAACCGCTAAGGGATGCCCAGCAGCTCTATGCCCAGGTGAAGCAGGCGTATCAGGAGGAGTATGGCTTGGTGTGGAGTGGCTTGTACGGATTCAACAATACCTATGCAGTGGCTGTCACTGAGGATGTTGCGCAGCGGTATGGCCTGAAGACGGTCTCCGACCTTGCCAAGGTCAGCTCTGAACTTACGTTTGCTGCCAATCCTGACTTCCTGGAACGGGAGGATGGGTATCCAAATCTGGTGATGACCTACGGCCTTGCATTCAAGGCCATCAAGGAGATCGATATCGGATTGCGCTATGAGGCCATCAAGAGCGGTGGTGTTGATGTGATCATGGTCTTCTCCACCGACGGCAGGCTCAATGTGGAACCGGTGGCTGTATTGGAGGATGACAAGTCCGCTTTCGCCGCCTACCATGCGGCCACCGTCGTCAGGGGCGAGACGTTGGAAACGTATCCTGAGTTGGCGAAGGCTCTGGATCTTCTTGCCGGGCGTATTTCAAACGAGGAGATGATTGGTCTCAACCATCAGGTCGAGATCTTGAAACAGGATCCCAGGGAAGTGGCAAGGGAGTTTCTCGTGAAAGAGGGCTTGCTCAGATGAGCTGTGCCATCGAATTCGAGCACATCAGCAAGTCTTATACTCCTGAGGAAGTGGTCTTGCGTGACATCAATCTGTCCATAGAGGATGGACAGTTTGTGGTGTTGCTCGGTTCCTCCGGCTGTGGGAAGACAACTCTGCTGAAGATGGTGAACAAACTGCTCGATTTTGACACAGGCTATTTGAGGATTCATGGCAAGAAGCTCAGTGATTGGAATATTGAAGCGTTGCGTCGCTCCATAGGCTATGCCATCCAACAAGTGGGATTGTTTCCCCATCTCAGGGTCTGGGAGAACATCAGTTATGTGCTCAAACTGCAGGGAGTCGGAAAAGATGAGCGCAAGATGCGTGCCCTCGAACTGGTGGATCTTGTGGGATTGAAAGCCGAACATCTGGACCGCTATCCGCGTCAGCTCAGCGGTGGGCAGCGCCAGAGGGTGGGGGTGGCCCGTGCCTTGGCCGCCGATCCCTCGATCATCCTGATGGATGAGCCGTTCGGGGCGGTGGACGAACAGACCCGTAGCCAGCTGCAGGACCAACTGAAGCGCATTCACCGCCAATTCGGCCAAACCATCCTGTTTGTCACCCATGATATCCATGAGGCGTTTCGTCTTGCTGATCGTATCGTGTTGATCCATGAAGGAACTATCCTTCAGGATGGAAGCCCGGTGGACCTGGTCTTTCACCCCAGGGATGAGGCTGTCAGCACCTTTCTTGGAAAGCGAGGGTTCTCCGCCCTTCTGGACCAGATGGTGATGGACAAGCTGTATACGCGCTTGCAAGCCGGCACGCTGGATGTGGATCTGTTGGTCTCCCAGCTGAAAGGGGATACCCCTTCTGCTTTTTGAAGCAAAGGATCAGTACCTGGTGGACAAGAAAAACCCGGAAGGCTGAGCCCTCCGGGTTGCATGTTCTAGAGCAAGCCGATCTCCCGGTAGTAACGGGCAGCACCCTCGTGGATGGGAAGTCCTGCAAGGTCCTTCACCGCTTCCTTGGGGTTGACGTTCTTCAGGGGAGCCTGGGTTGCTTTCAGTTCCTCGAAGTTTTCCCAGAATGTCTTGGTCATGGCATAGATGACATCATCATCAACGCGTGCGTCGGTACAAATGGTGATCTTGATGGCGGAAGTCAGTACATCCGCATCCTGGCCGGGGTAGGTCCCGGCAGGAATGGTGTACGCACCATACCAGGGGTAGTCCTTCTGCAGTGCCTTGATGAGGTTCTCATCCAGGCTGAGGAGCTTTCCGCCAGCGGTGGAGAGCATCTCGGTAACCGCTGCATTGGGAGTTCCGGCCATGATCCAAGCCCCGTCGAGCTGCTTGTTGCGCATCAGATCGATTGCTTCGGTGAAGCCGACATACTGGACACGCAGGCCTTCGGGATAGGATACGCCGCTTGTCTTGAGGTGGATGCTGGTCTCAACTTCTGTGGTGGAACCGGGAGCCCCTGAGGCAAAGCGCTTGCCGGCAAGATCGGTAAGGCTGTTGATGCCGCTGTTGTTGGTCACCACAACCTGGTTCGGGTTGGCATAGAGACCGATCATCACCCTGAGGTTTGGATTGGGCCTTCCTTCGAAGGATCCGATGCCATTGAAGGATTCGTACATGATGGAGGTGACGGCAACGCCAAGCTGGGCTTCGCCATCGGCAATCATGTTGAGGTTTGCAATGCCGCCTGCACTTGCTTGTGCACTGGCTCTCACATTGTCAAGCTTGGTGTTCCACAGGTTGCTCATAGCCGATCCCAGGGGATAGACGGCACCGGTGGTTGCAGCGGTCGGGAAGTTGATCACAGTCTTCTTGACAGGGGCTTGCGCTCCCTGGGTCTCCTGTGCACCTGCACCAAAGAGCAGGGATCCGGTAAGCAAAGCGACGAGCAGTGCGAGTACAACGGTCTTTTTCATGCGAGTTTCTCCTTGAGTGATGATTTCTTCTGTATATACTGGACGGCCAGGATGGCCCCGAACAGCAGCAAGGCGATGAGGTCGGTGACCAGCTGGGTTTCGATGAAGAGCAGGCCGGCTATCACCAGGACAATTCTTCCGATGACAGGCAATTTGTTCAGCAAATATCCCTGCAAGCCTGCCGAGAGGGCGATGACACCCACCGAAGAGGTGAGGATGGCCCTGAGGGTAAGCCACAGCGGTACGTCCGGTGATGCTCCTATCAACAGGATGGGGTTGTCCAGGAAGAAGAAGGGGAGGATGAACCCTGTCAGTCCGAGCTTGACGGCAATGAGGCTGGTCTTTGTCTGGTCGGAGTCAGCGATGCCGCTGGCGACATAGCTGGACATGGCCACCGGTGGGGTGATGTTCGATAGGCATGCATAGATGAGACAGAACATGTGTGCTGCCATGGGGATGGCCCCAGTCTGGATGAGCACGGGAACCGAAACGGTGGAAACGATGACATAGGCGGCAACACCCGGAACCCCCATGCCCAGGACGATGCTCATGAGCATGACCATCAGGCCGCCGAGGTAGAGCTGGCCTTCTCCGACAACACGCAGGATGATGTAGCCGAAGCTCAGCCCCAGCCCGGTGAGGGAGACCGTACCGATGATGATGCCGATGATGGCGCAGCTCATGCCTACGGCGATGGCTGAACGCGATCCTTCCACTGTTGCCTGCACGATCACTTTCCAGGTCATCCTGGTCTCTTTCTTGAGCCAGGAGGCGAGGACTGTGGCAAAGATGGCAATGACAGCAGCAAAGAGCGGGGTGTAGCCGAAGGAGAGCAGGCCGATCAACACGACCAAGGGAATGAGCAGGTGCCCTTGCTTCTTCAGTACCTCCAGGGCATCGGGGATATTCTCCTTGCTCAGTCCGGAAAGACCCAGGCGCTTTGCCTCAAAGTGGACGGCAAAAAGCAGGGTGAGGTAGTAGAGGAAGGCGGGGATGCAGGCTGCCAGGAGCACTTGGGTATAGCTGACGCCCATGAACTCGGCCATGACGAAACCGACTGCTCCCATGATGGGGGGTGCAAACTGCCCACCTGTGGATGCCACGGCCTCGACTGCTGCTGCGAACTCCTTCTTGTAGCCAGTTTTCTTCATCATCGGGATGGTGATGGTGCCGGTGGTTGCCACGTTGGCGATGGCAGAGCCGTTGATCATCCCAAGCAGGGCGCTTGCAAGGACAGCCACTTTTGCAGGTCCGCCTGCGCTTCTTCCCACCAGGGTGAGGGCAATGTCGTTGATGAATTGGCTGAAACCGCTGTACTTGAGGTAAGCGCCGAAGAGGACGAAGAGGAAGATGTAGGTGGCGCTGACGCCGATGCCTACACCAAAGATGCCCTGGCTTCCCCAGATCATGTGGTTGAGTACCCGCTTGAGGCTGAATCCTACGTGCCCCAGTTCTCCGGGAATGAGCATGCCGAGAAAGTTGTAGAGCAGGAATACCAAGCCCAGGACCGCAAGGTTCTTGCAGGCACGTCGCCCACCCTCAAAGACAAGCAGGAGGGCAAGTCCTGCGATGACAAGATCAGTCTGTTGCAGATAGCCGCCTCTTCGGGCGATGACGGTGTAGTAGTGCAAAAGGTACCAGAAGGTGAAGAAGGTGATGCCCAGCAACACCAGATCCCAGACCGGAGGAAGGGCCCGTTTTCGCTTTTCCTTGCCATAGGTAGGAAAGAGCAGAAACGTGAAGCCGAGCAAAAAGAGGAGGTGCCAGGTGCGCAGTGCCATGGCATCGATGATGCCGAATGAATTGGCAATCACCTGGAATGCAGCCCACACCAAAAAGAGGATGGTGGTCAGGTTGCCAAGCGGTCCGCTAAACGTGCGTAGTTTGCTGTCAGGTTCTTTCTCGTCGAGAAGCTGCTGTGCCTTGATCTCTTCTGCAGTCAGTGCTGCAGAGGTGTGTTGTTCCATTGCTTTACCCCAAACGTTCCTTCCAATCTATTGGGTGTTGCTTCTTTTGTCAATTTGGATATGCAAAATAGTGTATATTGATGAGTGTTTTATGCAAAAAGCA
>RZYT01000195.1 GCA_009930195.1 Spirochaetia bacterium
GAGGAAGAAGAGATTTCCTTGGAAGAGGATGACGATAAAACCACTTGACGCTTGCTCGTTGCTGTGAGTATGTTAACGGCATGCCCAGGGGTGGGCTACTCTTTACGTTACACACGATTATGAATGATGGCCTTGCAAGGAGTAATGTTGCTTGCACAAGGCTTGCAAATAGACATGTGCCGATCCTATGGGTTGATGCATGGGAAACTGAGGGATGGAATGGATAAGAAAGACAAGAAAAGCAAGGCTGAAGCACAGCAGGAAGAAAAAGTCATTGCTGACGAGGACGTCCAGGCACAACAGGAAACGACTGGGGAAGAGAAGACCCCACAAGAGCCTGTCATGAGTGAGCTTGAGAAGAAGGAGTCGGAAATCATGCAATTGAAGGAGAAGCTTGCTGATGCACAGGGAGAAATTGCTTCCTTGAAAGAACAGATGCTTCGTGATCGTGCAGATCTTGAGAACTATAGGAAACGCCTGATTCGGGATAAGGAAGACGCTGTCAGATTCGCTAATGAGAACCTGATCAAGGATTTGCTTCAGCCCCTTGATGACTTCAATCGTGCCTTGGAAGCTGCTGAGTCCACCAAAGAGTATGCCAAAGTGCATGACGGGGTGGTGATGGTGAACTCCCAACTGTATTCCACACTGGAGAAAAACTGGGGCTTGGAACGCATAGCTTCAGTTGGAAAGGAGTTTGACCCTTCCGAGCATGAGGCTTACCAAGTGGTGATTGATGATTCCCTTGAGACAGAGACCGTCTTGGAAGAGTACATCGTCGGCTACAAGCTGCATGGAAGAGTGCTCAGGCCTTCGAAGGTAAAAGTCGGCAAGCCAAACGTTTGACGTTTGGAAGAGGTATGAGTACCTTAGGTGCGTGGGAAAACCCCACACCATTTTGATTTGAAATGAGCAAATTTGGAGAGGAGAAATATATCATGGGAAGAATTATTGGAATTGACCTGGGAACCACCAATAGCTGTGTTGCAGTTATGGAAGGAAATGATCCTGTTGTCATCGCAAACAGCGAAGGGCAGCGGACTACTCCCAGTATTGTTGGATACACCTCAAAGGGCGACCGCTTGGTTGGTCAGCCTGCAAAGAACCAGATGGTGACCAATGCTGAGAACACCGTGTATTCCATCAAGCGCTTCATGGGAAGAAAGTATCATGAAGTACCCTCTGAACTGGGCAAGATTCCTTATAAGGTAGTAGCCGGAAGCGGCGATGAGATAAAGGTTGAGATTCGTGGAGAGTCCTACTCCCCGCAGGAAATCTCTGCTGCAATTTTGCAGAAGATGAAGAAGACTGCCGAGGACTATCTTGGTGAAAGCGTCACCGAAGCTGTCATCACTGTCCCCGCTTACTTCAACGACGCACAGAGACAGGCTACCAAGGATGCAGGCAAGATTGCCGGCCTTGATGTCAAGCGAATCGTAAATGAACCCACTGCCGCAGCTTTGGCGTATGGCTTGGGCAAGGATGCAAACCGCGAAGAGAAGATTGCTGTCTACGACCTTGGTGGCGGTACCTTTGATATCTCCATCCTTGAGCTGGGTGACGGCGTGTTCGAGGTGAAGTCCACCAATGGTGATACCCATCTTGGTGGTGATGACTTCGACCAGAGAATCATTGAATGGATGATTTCCGAATTCAAGAAGTCCAACGCAATTGACCTGTCCAGCGACAAGATGGCCTTGCAGAGACTGCGTGAAGCAGCTGAGAAAGCAAAGATCGAGCTCTCCAACTCGACCAGCAGCGACATCAACCTGCCGTTCATCACCGCTGATGCCACCGGTCCGAAGCACCTGCAGATGACCCTTTCCCGTGCCAAGTTCGAGCAGCTGGTTGCTGACTTGATTGAGCGTTCCAAGCTTCCTGTCAAGAACGCACTGCGCGATGCCGGCCTGAGCGCTTCTGATGTTGATGAGGTCATCCTTGTTGGTGGCTCTACCAGAATTCCTGCTGTCCAGGCCATGGTTCGCGAACTCTTTGGCAAGGAACCGCACAAAGGGGTGAACCCCGATGAAGTGGTTGCCATGGGTGCTTCCATCCAGGGCGGTATCCTCGGTGGTAAGGTCAAGGATGTTTTGCTTCTGGACGTGACCCCGCTTTCACTCGGTATCGAGACCCTTGGTGGCGTCTGCACCCGTCTGATCGAACGAAACACCACGATTCCTACCCGAAAGAGCCAGATCTTCTCGACGGCTGCCGACGGGCAGACTGCAGTGAGCATCCATGTTCTGCAGGGTGAACGTGAAATGGCATCCCAGAACAGGACTCTGGGGAAGTTTGATCTGATCGGCATTCCTGCAGCTCCTCGTGGAGTTCCCCAGATCGAGGTAACATTCGACATTGATGCCAATGGTATCGTACATGTCTCTGCAAAGGATCTGGGAACCGGTAAGGAACAGAAGATTCGCATTGAATCCTCCGGTGGCCTTTCGGATGCAGATATTGATAAGATGGTGCGCGAGGCTGAGGCCCATGCTGAGGAAGATAAGCGCGAACGTGCCCGTATTGATGCACGCAACGAAGCTGACAGCCTGATTTATTCCACCGAGAAGTCCCTCAAGGAATTTGGGGAGAAGATCGGGGGCGATGACAAGGCCAAGATCGAACAGGCTATTGCCGATCTCAAGAGCGTGATGGAGAACCAGAGCGCTTCTGCAGAAGAGATCAAGGCAAAGAGCGAGACGCTGCAGCAGGCCTCTTACAAGCTTGCTGAGGAGGTCTATAAGCAGAGTGCAGCCCAGGGTGGTGATGCATCGGCATCCCAGGGTGAGGAATCCGCTGCTTCCGAGGAAGCTCCGAAGAAGAGCCCCAAGGATGCGGAGGATGCAGACTTCGAGGTCGTAGACTAAGGAGTCGGTAACAGGGTAGTATACCGTTACGGCTTAACATCATGTCGGCTCAGGCCGACATGATGTTTCTCAGCCCAAATTGTTCTAAGGAAGTCGCATCGTGGCGAAACGTGATTACTATGAAGTGCTTGGGGTTTCCAAGACCGCAGCACTGGATGAAATTAAGAAAGCATATCGCAAGCTTGCGATTGCCAACCACCCGGACAAGAATCCCGGGGATAAGGCGGCTGAAGAACGCTTCAAGGAAGCTACGGAAGCCTACGATGTCCTCGGAGATGAAAAGAAGCGCAAGATGTACGATCAGTATGGCTTTGCGGGTATCGATGGTGCCAATGGTGCCGGACATGACTACTCCAACGTCTACCGTGATTTCAGCGACATCTTCGGAGGCGGTTTTGGCGGTGGTGGGTTTGAGGACATATTCAGTTCCTTCTTTGGAGGGGGCGGCAGGACACAGGGCCGGGGTGGCCAGCGTGGACCTGAATCAGGTTCTTCCCTGCGCTATGATGTTGATATCGATTTTAAGGATGCAGTCTTTGGTACGAAAGTCGAAGTAGCCTATTCCCACCAAGTCGGATGTGAGGAGTGTCATGGTTCTGGCTCGGCCGGTGGAAGCGGGACAAAAGTATGTCCTACCTGCAACGGCAGCGGGCAGGTCAGGAGAAACAGCGGGTTCTTTGCGATTGCAAGCACCTGCCCTACCTGCAACGGCAGTGGTCATGTGATCGAGAACCCCTGCTCTTCCTGTCATGGTACAGGGCTCAAGCGCAAGCAGCAAAAAGTGAAAGTGACGATTCCTGCAGGAGTTGATACCGGTAGCCGTGTGGTGCTCAGGGGTATGGGCGATGCAGGGGCAAACGGAGGTCCTTCCGGTGACCTATATGTCTACATCAATGTGAAACCCCACAAATATTTCATTAGGCAGGATTACGACCTCTTCTGCCAGATTCCGATCTCCATCACCCAGGCCTCCCTTGGTGCGGAGATCCAGGTACCGATCATCGATGGTCAATCCATCAAAGTCAACATTCCTTCGGGGATCCAGAGTGGCAAGATGCTCAGGATCCGGGAACGGGGAGTCACCCGACTCAACTCAACCGATCGGGGAGATATGTACATCAAGGTGGTGGTGCAGGTTCCCAAGCGATTGGGAATGAAAGCCAAGAAACTGATGCAGGAACTCTCGGATGCGCTGGGTGAAGATACCAGCCCGAATCCTGTTCCCTTTGAAGAATAACGAATACTTGACAGGGCTACCGGATGGTAGCCCTGCTGTCCAACACACGAGGAGCACTACATGGGTGAGAAAATCATCGGCGTTCATGCAATAGAAGAGGGCCTTAAGCGAGCGGCCTCAGGGTCCATCCTGTATATTTCACGGGGAATGGGTGCCCATACCGAAGCTTTGGAGCGCCAGGCGCAACTCACCGGCAAGGTGATCGTCAAGAAAGTTGCCAAGGT
>RZYT01000196.1 GCA_009930195.1 Spirochaetia bacterium
GACAGCGAGTGTGATCTTGACTATGTACCCAACCAGGGCAAGGGGGGTACAATTCGCTATGCCATGAGTAATTCCCTCGGCTTTGGTGGGCATAACGGTGTGCTTGTTTTCAAAGCCTATAATCCAGCGTAAGGAGCGTTCTGATGTTTGAAAAACCCTGTGAACTCATTCCCCACCGTGATCCGTTCCTCTTCCTTGATGAACTGCTTGAAGTTGACGACCAACATACGGTCGCCAGCCGGGTCTTCACTTCCGATCATTTCTTCTTTGCCGGCCACTTTCCCGACTACCCGGTTGTCCCGGGCGTCATCCTGGTCGAGACCATGGCGCAGTGCGGAGGAGCCGGCCTGGTACAGGCAGGCATCCTGCCCCACGGTGCCTTCTTCGTCCTGGCAACCATTGAGAAAGCCAAGTTCAGGACCCAGGTGCGCCCTGGTGACACCGCACGCATTGAGGTGCACAATGTGAGGGTATCACAGACGATGGTCCGCCAGAGCGGCACCATTCTCATCGATGGACAGAAGGCTGCCGAGGCAAGCTGGATGTGCATCGTCAGCAACAACAAGAAAGAGGCCTAGTGTGATTATTACGAAAAAGGTGCTGCGCAATGTTTCCCTCACCGCCCACCCCATTGGGTGCAGGCGGTATGTCGAGGACCAGATCGCTTGGGTGCAAAAGCATGCACATGATGCGTCAAACCCGGCCTACCCTGCTGCTGACAACCTGAGTCTGCCCAAACGCGTGCTGGTACTCGGCGGCAGCACCGGGTATGGGCTCTCTTCACGTATCTTTGCGGCCTTCGCTGCCAAGGCGGCAACGATCAACGTCTCCTTTGAGCGCGAGCCGACCGAGAACAAGACGGCCACCCCCGGCTGGTACAACACGATGGCCTTCGAAAAGAAAGCCACGGAAGCGGGACTGAAGGCCTTCTCCGTCTTCGGGGATGCGTTCAGCAATGAGATCAAAGAAAAGACAGCCGATCTCATCGCCAAGGAGCTTGGTCAGGTGGACTTGGTTGTCTACAGTCTTGCGAGCCCGCTGCGCAACGATCCGGTGACAGGCCAGACGTACCGCTCGGTCCTCAAGCCGATAGGTCCTGCGTTCACTGCCCTTTCGGTGGATCTCGACAGTGATGTGGTCAAGACGGCCACGATCGAGCCTGCAACTAATGAGCAGGTCCAGGAAACGGTAAAAGTAATGGGAGGCGAAGACTGGTCGCTGTGGGTTGACTACCTCATGGAAAGAAACTTGCTTGCGCCCAATGCCATGACGGTTGCCTACTCCTACATCGGTCCAAAGATCACCTATCCGGTTTACCGGGAAGGCACGATCGGCAAGGCGAAGGAAGATCTCGAGCGAACGGCAGCAAACTTAACGCAAAAACTCGAATCCATCCAAGGCAAGGCCTTTGTGTCGGTGAACAAGGCGCTGGTCACCAGAGCCAGTGCAGTGATTCCTGTAGTCCCCCTCTACATGGCTCTTCTCTATGAAGTCATGAAGGAACGGGGCCTGCACGAGCACTGTACCCAGCAGATCTACCGCCTCTTCACCACCCTGCTCTACGCCAACAACGAACAGATACTTACTGACGAACAAGGTAGGATCCGTGTGGATGACTGGGAGATGCTTGAAGAGGTCCAGAGCGAGGTAGAGAAGCGCTGGGCTCTCCAACGTGAGGGAGAAATCCTCAAGGGCGGAGACCTGGCCGGCGTCCAGGAGGAGTACGAGCAGATCCATGGTTTTGGGTTTGCTGATATCGACTACTCACAGGATGTTGATCCAAGGGTAATCTAGCCAGACAAGAAAGGGAGAGAGGTCAGAAGACTTCTCTCCTTTCTTTTTGTCATAAAATTATTCTATCCTTTCTTTACATTCCTTTTTCGGTATAAATATACAACTAATACCAGATACTCGCCCAGGGCAGCAAACACAATTGATTGGATACCATCGTATGCAGCATACCTAGGCTTATGACTCCGCCTTTGTTTTCCCAATGCTCTCATCCCAGCAATAGGATCTGGTGAGATCCTTGAAATAGGACCATCTACCGGTAAGATGGCGGTATCTGCCGGCGACAATCCCCGGGCTGATGGAGAGCTGTTTCGCTATCGACACAACTTCCTCTTTTGTACGTATCCGGGAAATTGCTTCGTTCCATTCTTTCGGAATCAGAATCTGGGCAGCAAAGGCATCTGCTTTCTGCTCCTCTTCGTCACTGCTTCTCTCTTCGGCTATATAGAGTCGTTTCTTCTCTCCATGGAGTATGTGGTATACCTCATGAAAGAATGAAAACCAGAAAATGTCTTCAGCTTTGCCACGCAGGCTCACCAGAATCATTGCCTTGGAAGGGGATAACCACTTGGAGGCACCATTCCATGGCACGTTCTTGAGTTCCGGAACCATGACGAGTGCAACGCCACACGAAGCACAGATACTTCTCATCTTGGGCAGGAACGAAGCAGGATCTCTGACGGTCAAACGACGAATCTCCATCAATGCTGCCTTGAAACGGTCAGCCTGATAGGGAGCGCACGCAATGTCTTGAGCCTGCACCTCCCCTAATCTGATCCATGCTGAAGCAGCGCCGATGTTCGTTTCAAAGCAATCTGAACGCCGCGCTGCTACGTTTGGAGCTTCCCAGACATCCTTCCACGCATCGACGTTGGCAACACCATAGAAACGCAAGGCTTCGCCAACCATGTCTGCCTTTGACTGCGAAGCGTCCAAAACTCCCCGCTTGATGAGGTCTTTGGTAGGAATACCATCCAACCAAGAAAGGCTCGCTTCATACGCTTGTTTCTGTTGAATCTTCCTGTTCTGCGTCTGGTATTGAAGTTCGAGCGCGTTCCACATGCTTGCTGGAACCCCTGTAACCATTTCCAGCCTATCAGCCGTTTCATAGCTGATCGGTTGATCTCCTTTGATGATCCGCACGATCGTCTGTTCAGTCAGGCCACAGCGTTTTGCACACTCTTTCTGTGTCATGGACAGGCTTTCAAGAACTTCAGCCAACGTTTCACCAGGAGCCACAGCATAGTCTGGGGTATAGGCGTACGTACGATCTGCATTCTTATTGCCGTTCATTGCATGGTTCTCCTTTGGTTTTTCTTATCATGGGTATCTTCGATTGCAAGTATCGTTATTTCCGTTACGAGGGATTGGTCTATGCCACCATCACTCAGCGTAGGAAACGGATCATGTGCAGGGATGAAGAGCAAACGCATTGGATATATGAGATCAACCGAGAATACTCCACCTTGATTTACAAGTTCATGACACCTCGGCGGAGGGAGATGAGAAACATCCCTCAGTGTGTTGGCTGCTTGCAATTCCATAAGACGCTGCTTTAACTTTGCACTGAGGAACGCTCCAAATTCCTTACTCATACTCTTTGATTCAGAGCATTGTTTCTGCAATTTCTTCGTTTTGAAATATATAATCATTCATCCCACCATGTCAATATTTCAGTAAACATCATATGTTAACCATTTTATATCTCTTGCGTGATCTATGCAAGAATTAATCATAAAAATATGGATTACAATGCTTCTATCATTGCTTACCACGCATAGAGAGTTTCCTCAATGTATCTTCATTCTCTTCACATTTTCAAATTTCAATGATTACAAAGGTGATAACCATGGTCAGCAAAGTGCAAACATAATACTTGAAACAAACCGTTGTCTTGAACAAGTTCTTCGAGACCTGTAATGCTTGAAACACAACCAGATCACCACAGTTTGGCTTGCGTTATTCTCCATTCCATGGTTGATTGGAGATAAGGAGACCACCCCTATGCAGCCAAACCGTATGCTCGCCTCACTATTGGATGCCATGATCGCCTTCGACGCCCCTGATGCACGAAGAATTGCCCATTTGGTCAAAGTGCACGGCTATGCCCAAGCCATCGGCTTGCTTGAAGGCTTGGACGA
The DNA here is from genome assembly GCA_009930195.1 of Spirochaetia bacterium. Lineage (GTDB taxonomy): Bacteria > Spirochaetota > Spirochaetia > Sphaerochaetales > Sphaerochaetaceae > Sphaerochaeta. The sequence continues at coordinate 3,933 of RZYT01000196.1, forward strand.
GAAGACCCAATTCATCCTTGAGGCCGCAGCCATTGTCCATGACATCGGAATCAAGATTTGTGAAGCTAAATATGAGGGCAAGAGCTCGGGAGACCTGCAGGAGAAAGAAGGACCTCCAGAAGCCAGAAAGATGCTCAAGCACCTTGGCTTCGAGGAAGAAGTCATCCAAAGGGTTGAGTATCTGGTGGGACACCATCACACCTACTCCAACATCCAGGGCCAAGACTACCAGATCCTGGTGGAGAGCGACTTCCTGGTGAATCTTCAAGAGAAGAGTGTACCTAGGGATTCAATCCAGAACACCATGAACACCATCTTCAAGACAAGAACCGGCAAGCGCTTCTGTACCGAGATGTTCGGCCTGAATCTCTATAGCTACCAGGAGTTTGG
>RZYT01000197.1 GCA_009930195.1 Spirochaetia bacterium
CGACTACTTCTTCCTCAAGCTCTTCGATGCAAGCAGGAAAGGCTATGTCAGGAACCCTGTGGCTGAGAGAATCCCACAGGATTTATGATTGAGCCGATTTTCACAAGAACCTTGGCCGGGAGAGGGGTTTGTGGATGGGCATAATAAAACCCTCCGCCCTGGAGGGTTCTTTGGCTACTCGGGGTTATTTCCTTCGGTTATTCCCCCTCTTCGCCACCACAACCCTATCGTAGCATCGAAGCGGGAAACCGTCAATTTTTTCTTTGTGCCGGGCATGCTTTGTTCTTGACAATACTGTATGTCACACATTAATGTTAATTCATGAAGGACGATCCGATTCTGACCACGATGATCACTGAACTGAAACGGGGAACGTTGACATTGTGTGTACTCAGCCAACTCAAGCAACCCCAATATGGATACTCCCTGCTGCAATTGCTGGCCGACAAGCACATCCCGATCGAGGCAAACACCCTCTACCCCTTGCTCAGACGATTGGAAAGCCAGGAGTTGCTCTCCAGTACGTGGGATACAACCGAGGCCCGTCCCAGGAAATTCTATGTGCTCAGCGAAAAGGGGAAAGCCTTGCTCTGTGCCTTGACCAAGGAGTGGCAGGAACAATACCAGTGCGTTGGTGCGCTGTTGGCGGAGGAAGACCATGAGTGATCTCATAGGCAGGTATGTAGCGGAAACGGTGCGCCATCTGAGCGCATCCGAAAGAATTGACGTGTCACGGGAGCTTGAGGCAAATATCCAGGATATGGTTGGGGAGGATGGCAGTGAGGAGCACATCGAGCAGGTGTTGCTTGACCTGGGCTCCCCTTCCGACCTCGCCAAGCAGTATCGGGGCAAAGCTCGGTATCTCATAGGCCCTGACACCTTTGATTTCTACTGGATGGTATTGAAATTGGTCTCCCTGGTGGTGGGCATCGTGACCGTGGTCATCTCCCTCATCAGCCTCTTTTTCTCCGCCACTCCCATGAATCTGGGAACAATGATTGCCAAACCGATCGGCTCGCTGTTCAGCGCATTGGCCTCAGCCTTTCTCTGGGTCACCATCAGCTTTGCGATCATGGACCACTATCAGGTAAACGCCACATCCGAGCGTTGGGATGCAAAGGCTCTGCACAGCTTGGAGGAAGCTCCCACGCGCATCATCAAGAAGAGTGACAGCATAGCCGACATGGTCGGCCTGTCGGTCTTCTTCCTCTTGCTTGCCGTCCTGCTCAGCAAGCCCGAACTCATCGCCATCTACCGCAAGGATGCCGCTGCAGTACCCCTCTTTGTCGGTTCTGCGCTGCAGCCCTTCATCATCGGATGGATGGCAGCCACCATCCTCTCCTTCATCGTCTCCGCACTCAAGTGGTTCAAAGGCAGGTGGACACCCACCCTCTTTGTCCTGAGCGCTTCGGCAGACCTGTTGGGCATTGTCTACTTCATCTTTGTGGTGACCAGATGGCAGCTCTACAATCCTGCATTCCTGACGATTTTCCCGGGCTCAATGACCCGGTGGCAGATCATCATCAAGGCAGCTTCGGTTGTCCTGCTGATCCTTACGTTGATCGGCAATGGCGATGACGCCTATACCGTGTTCAGGAAAACGAGACCCGACGAAGCTGCTCCAGCACCTCGACGGTAATCTGGTGTGACTCCTGGATGAAGGGATTGTCATCCAGGCTTCCCAGCACGGCATCACGCTCTGCAAGATTGCGGTAGGTACTCTCACGGAAACGGTTGTTGAAATCCTTCTCCTTGGTCTTGAATACCTGTGTCTCAATCTGTATCCGGATCCTGCTCACTTCCTCAACCGCCTTCTCCCATATCCCGGCTTGCAACCGCTCAACACCCAGAGCACGGCAAAGCGTTGCCACAGCATGGCTGCTGCGATCCTGCTCGTACCGTGTGAACCAGGAGGCGTAGGTGGCATGCACCTCATCCCAGGTGGTGATCTCCCCGCTCTTGAGCGCATCTTTCAATGCCTCAACACGGAACTGGGGAACCAGCTGGCCCCCAACATTGAGCCAAGGATGGATGACCATCTGCGCTGTCTCCTGCAGCGTTGCTACACTCACGTTCTCCTTCAGGCAGGCAGAAGCAATCGTCTTCACTGCATAGTAGAGCAGCATCTCCTGGTAGGCCTGGTAGGCCTCCACAACCTTCAATATCTCCACCGGCTCGTTGCTGTTCTCCAATCCCCAGGCATAGACATGCAGCGAGTACAGTTCTGCAGGTTTTGCATGCAGGAGCTCCCTGCCCTGGCGGATGAGATTCTGTTCGTCCTTGGAGGAGGCATGGGCACGGTTGTAGTTCTGTGCCACCCAGAGGCAGAGCAGGTCGCAGGCCTCAAAGATCTCGTTCACGGTATCGGGAGCAAGATAGTCCGTCTCGATCTGCTGGCGGATGACCTTGCGCTTGTCACGTTTGCGGTATTTGTAGCTGTTGCGTTCCAATGCATAGAGGTTGTACATCCACCAGTAAGCGGGCATGACCACCCGCCGCCCTTCGTTGGGATCGCTGGAAAGGAGGCTGAACGGAAGGGGGATGTTCAGCTCATGAGGGTAGTTACCCTTGGCGATCAGGACATAGCTGGCAAACTTGCAATCGTACTTGAGGGTGCTGGAGAGTGCAGGCCAGAACCCTCTGCCCGCCACCATCTCCCCATCATTGCCGCGGCTGTTGTGGTTCGAGCCGATGTTTGCCCCGGCAGCCATATTCGACTGGCCCTTGATGAGGCTTGCGATCAGGAAGGAGTTGTTGTGGTGCTGCTCATGGCCGCCGAAGATGAGGTTGCTCAAGAGTTCACAGCAGCTCACCGTGGAGTTGTCACCCAGTATCGAGTGGATCAGGCGCGCACCATACTTGAGATTGCAGTTGTCTCCCATGATGAACCTGATCGCCTTGCAGCCGTAGAAGACGCGCGATCCGCTGCCGATGATGCCGTTGACCAGCTCCACCCCTTCCCCGATCTGCACCGGCTCCTCTATCGTGGAACGCAGGGTAAGATTTTTCAGCTTGTTCGCACCCTTGATGTAGCACCCCGGACCAATCCAGACATCCTTGACGGTATCGCAGGATTTGACCACCGACTGTCTGCCCACAAAGCCGTAGCGGCCTCGCTTGGTATCCATCGTCCGGTCGGTCAAGGCCTCGAAGGCGCGCATCAAGGCCGTGTCATCGCGATAGGTTCCCCACAGGAAGGCATCGCTGGTAAGCATGCCGTTGAACGGGCGGACAGCCCTTCCCCCAGCCTCATTCATGATGTCGATGGTGACACGCACATCCTCATCCTCACCATCCTTGAGGGTTCCGTTTCCGAACTTTGCATGATTGGTGGTCTGCATCTCCCCAAGCCGATAGAGGATGACATGGTCCTCTACGATGTAGTGGCTGAGGTAGGAGCAATCCATGACCGCACAGCTGTCACCGATATCGCAGCTGACAATGCGGCTGTTGGAAATCCCTACCGGAACACTGAAGTCATGGAAGGAGACGATGGACTTTTCCATCCTGCCCAACCTCACCAAGCCGTAGAACTCGGTGTTGCGGATCAGCGTAGGGTCGAAGGGGTCGCTTACCAGGACATCACCCCAGCAAGGACTGGAATTGAGGTTCTCCTCCAATGCGGCGATCTCATAGCTGGTCAGGGTTCTGAAGCTGGTGTTGTCACACCCTGCCTGTTTGTTGCGAAGCACATATTCGTCCTCACCTTCTGCGAGGAAGGGAGCAACAATAAAGTCATACCCGAATCTATCCCGGTCTAGGGTTTTCACGTTGTCATTCATGACCTCAGTATAGCAACGCACAAGGGTGTGCACAATTGTGGGAGGTGGCCTCTGAATCGCACTTTCCTGCGGAATTCGGGCCTCTATGCAACCCGTATGCACACCGGTATCGGTGCTCGGATTCCCTGGGGCTGCCTTGATTCCTTGTTTTTCAAGAAAATACGGCCAAGCAGGATGTATTTCCTGAAAGGCATCCTGCATACATACCCATCCGGAATGCAAAACTGCATAGCTTTGCGACTTGCGCCGTCTTGAGGGATATACTACCATGTGACCACTATGGCTGACTATGATTTGTCTCCCAAGATGAAACGTTTGGTCACCCTGATAAACAAGATCGCCATTACCGATCCTGAAGGGCTGACTCCCAAACGCATCGAGGAGCTGAACGATATATCGATTCCCAACAACCTGCTCATCCGCAAACTTCTTGGCAAGAGTGCGCGGAACATCGTGACCAAAACCTTCATCATCCCGGTGACCGACGGGATGGTCAGCGGATACT
>RZYT01000198.1 GCA_009930195.1 Spirochaetia bacterium
TTCCCTTTTCTCACGAGGTTGAAGGTCTGCTGAAGTTCTTCCAGCTTGTAGACGGAACGGGCAGGGTAGCCCTCTTTGTGTGCACGTTTTGTGTAGGAGTCTGCACGGTCCCTTCTGCTGGTTGCCATAGCTTGACTATAGCAAACTATCAGGTCTATCGGAAGGGTGGGGTGCAGACAAAAAGATGGTGCCAGCGGTATTTGTGGGGTGGGGAGAGAGAACCGCTGGCACCAAAGAAATCACACTTTAAGGAGGTTTGAAAAAAACTGTTGCTCTGTTCTGCAAATACTAATGCAAGAGCCGTGCCAACTCTAGAAAAATATACTAATGGTACAGTAAAATTACCAAAAGACAGGGAAATGAAGTGCTTGTGCAGAAATGGACTGTGAAAAAAAGTAACACTATTTCAAAATTTCACACATCACTGGTTGTCAGGACAAAAGGAAGGGTGCCAAAAGCTGATTGGAAAATCTTTTGGCACCCTGTCGGTATGAAAAAGGAGGAGTATGAAAAAAATTGTGTTGCTCTGTTCTGCTTATTGTAATGCAACAACCGTGCCAACTCATAATCCCTCTTTCACGCTTGCATTTCCGTATTGCTGGTCGAAAAAGTGTGTAGCGTTTGCACACCTTTCAAATTATGTGCAATTTTTGCGCAATTGACGATTTCTTACACACTTACTATTGTATGCACATGAAAACGACCAATCTCATCAACCGGAGATTCCGGGATGCAACCTATAAGAATTACTCGCTCAAACTGGTGGTGATCAATGTCTTGGTCTATCTGCTTACGGCATTCGTGTATCCGCGAAGCACATACTATCTTGCCATGATTCCTTCCTTTGTCCTGGGCGGATATCTGTGGCAGCCGTTCACCTACATGTTTGTCCATGGGGGTTTCAGCCATCTGCTTTTCAACATGCTCAGCCTCTTCATCTTCGGGTCCATGGTTGAGAAGCGTATCGGCAGCAAGGAGTTTTTGCTCTTCTATCTCCTTACCGGCGTGTTCAGTGGAATTGTGAGCTTCATCAGCTACTATCTGGCCGGCACCAATGTCATTCTGGTCGGTGCTTCGGGGGCCATCTACGGGGTGCTCCTGATGTTTGCGGTCTTCTATCCCTATTCGGTCATTTTCGTGTTTGGGTTCATTCCGGTACGGGCTCCGATTCTGGTCATTCTCTACGCAGTCATCGAGCTATCCAGCCATGTCTTTGGGCGTGGTGGCAACGTGGCACACCTCACCCATCTCAGTGGTCTGGTGTTTGGGTATCTCTATTGCAGAATCAGGATGCGGATCAATCCGATTGAAGTCTTCCGCCGTACGCTCTAGTCCAAGAGCCCGTAGCGGGTTCTGATCTCCGCATACCCTTTCTTGATGACGTCATAGATGAGGGTGAGCTTCTGGTCATGGTGGATGAAGGCTGACTTCATCGCATTGATCGTTATCTTCTCAAGATCCCGGATGTTCAGATTATAGTGCTGTACAGCCAGTTCCATCTCCTTCGTAAGATTTGTATCACTCATCAGGCGGTTGTCGCTGCAGAGGAAGACACGGAACTTGTTGCGGAAAAAGAGCGGGAAGGGATGGCTTGCATAGTCCTTGGAAGCTCCGGTGCCTACGTTGCTGGTCAAGCACATCTCCATGGGGATTCTCCGGTCAAGGATGAAGTTGGCCAATGATCCCATGTTTTCGATGCGGTTTCCATCAAGATTCATATCCTCAACCAAACGGGTTCCATGACCGATGCGGTGCGCCCCGCAAAGCTGCACAGCCTGCCAGATGGATTCAACCCCGAAGGCTTCCCCTGCGTGGATGGTGATATTGAAGTTCTTGTTCCGGATGAACTGGAAGGCATCCAGGTGTTTCTTCGGTGGGTAGCCGATCTCATCGCCGGCAAGGTCAAAGCCAACCACCCCGCGGTCGGCAAATGCAACAGCAAGCTCAGCAATGGTGTGGCTTACGGTCGGGCTTTGGTTGCGCATCGCACAAAGAATGAGGCCGGTGGGCATCCCGGTATGGCGGGTTCCCATCTGCAGCCCATCCAGAACCGCCTGCACAACTTGCTCCAGCGAGAGGCCTTTGTTTACATGGAGAATGGGAGCAAAGCGGATCTCTGCGTAGCAGACATGTTCCTTGGCAAGGTCTTCAACTGCCTCAAAGGCAATTCGTTTCAACGCCTCAGCGGTCTGCATCACCTGTGTGGTGACGCTGAAGGTCTGCAAATAGAGAGAAAGGCTTTTTTGTTTGCATCCCCGGACGAACCAGTCGTGCAACTTCTGGGGATCTTCGCTGGGAAGTTGTACATGTTGGTCTTTGGCCAATTCCAGGATGGTCTGGATCCTGAGTCCACCGTCAAGATGATCATGCAGTTCCACTTTGGGAACTTGCTGGATGATTTCCTTGGTTACCATGCACCTATCATACAGCATCTTTGCACGATGACGCAAATCCTAAAGCAGACAAACAATGGCAGTGGCATGCAAAAAGGGTTAAAACACGGCTCGACCCTGTACAAAATGCAGAAAACTTGAAATACTGTATATAACTAAGTATAAATCAAACAATGAGTAAGGAGATATTCTGCCATGGCTAAACGTGAGGAAGCCCTGAATAGGAAGTTGCTTGCTGCTGCTGTATCTGCTACCAAGGTCAAGGAGATCAAGAGTCTTTTGGACCAAGGGGCTGACATCCATACCCAGAATGAGTGGGGTCTTACTCCCATTATGCTAGCTGCCCAGTACAACCCCTCGGTGAATGTGATGAAGGCCTTGCTTGAGGCGGGTGCTGATATCCAGGAAGCAGAACCGAAGTATCGCTCCAATGCATTGCATCTTGCTGCCAACAAGAGCACAAGCCCCAAGATCATTGAGGAACTGCTGGAGGCTGGTGCTGATCTGAATGCCCGCAACTACTTGGGTGAAACAGCCCTGATCATGGCAGTGAACACCAATCCCGAGACCCGTGTCATCTCTGCCTTGCTGAAGGCGGGTGCTGATATCAATGCACGTGACTATCAAGGCCACTCGGTGCTCGAGTATGCCAAGGCTGCCAAGCGGACCTACATTGTCAACCAGCTGAAGAAGATGGGTGCCAACTGAGTAGAAAAGGATAAGACTGTTGCAAAACAGCAGGTTCCTTTGCCAAGGCAAGGGAACCTGTTCTTCATCATGTGGCTGAACTTCGTCAATGTCTCAGCTTTCAGGAGAAATACTGCTTGGTGTACTCCATCCAGAAGGCCTGGTCCTGGGGTGGCTTGAAGTACTGCCCATACTCCTTGAGTACCTTCTCACCCATTCTCCTGAGCCCTCCGTTGAGGTGCTTGCCAAGAATCAGGTCGATGGACTCCGTTCTTCCGGCCTTGATCTCCTCAAGCAGTTCCAAGTGGTTTCCCACAATCTGCTCATACTTTTGGGTAGCGACGAAATCGAGCATTCGGAAGCGGGTGTAGTGGATCTCCTGCTGCTGGATCAGGTTCCAGATGCCGCTGCATTTGCAGGCAGCAAACCAGAAGGCATGCATCTCGCTGTCCAGGGAGTAGAACTCATTGATGTTCACATCGTTTTGGCTGATGTAAATCTGTTGTTTGCGGATGTTGTGTTCCAACTCCTCCAAAAGAAAGGCATCCGGCTTGCTGTTGATGAAATCCACGAGGATCTGGCCTTCGACTTTTGTCCGCATATGGATCATCTGGTGAATGTAATCGAGGTCGAGGAGACTGGCATAGACGCCTTTGTAGGGAAGGATGTCCACCAAGCCCAAGTCTGCAAGACGTTGGAAAGCTGCACGTACCGGAGGCCTGGATGAACCGAAACGTTCACATACGGCGCTTTCCAGAATCTGTTCTCCCGGTTTGATCGTGAGGTCGAGCAGTTCATGCTTGAGGCTTGAGAAGATATCAAGATTGGTTCCATTCTGGGCTGTTTCTGGCATCTATCGGGTCCTTATCGTCAAAGTCTGCATGCAATAAGTATAGCAAACCATTAGGTATTCTGAAATGATAATTTCGAAGGGTTGACCCAAAGAGTGGAAAATACTCTTTGGGTCAAATTGATGATTACGGCTGCTTGCCGATGTAGGCGAGGATGCCCCCGTCCACATACAGTACATGTCCGTTGACGAAGTCGCTTGCCTTGGAGGCGAGGAAGAGAGCAGGACCCTCAAGGTCCTCGGTGTTCCCCCAGCGCTCGGCAGGCGTCTTGGCCACGATGAACGAGTCGAACGGGTGGCGGCTCCCGTCGGCCTGCCGCTCGCGCAGCGGGGCCGTCTGCGGCGTCGCTATG
>RZYT01000026.1 GCA_009930195.1 Spirochaetia bacterium
CGATGAGCTGCTCGGTCTTGAAAACCTGCGGGGAATGCATCTCAACGATGCCAAGGCCGAGGCCGGCAGTCATCTGGACCGGCATGCAAGCCTGGGAGAGGGAACCATCGGGTGGGCGTGTTTCGATGCCATCGCAACCGACCCAAGACTGTGCAACATCCCCCTGATCCTGGAGACAGTGGACAGGGAGAAGTGGAAGGCCGAGGTTGCACGAATCAGAAGAGCAGAGCTGTCATGAGAAAGCCTTTCACCCGACCCCATCTGTTCAGCCACCGTGGTCTTGGCTTCGGGGGGAAGGAAAACACCCTCGAGGCCTTTCATGCCTGCCTGCAGCAAGAGTATCTTGATGGAATTGAGCTGGATGTACAGCAAACCGCTGACGGGAAGTTGGTGGTCATCCATGACTTCAATCTCAAGCGTATCGCAGGTACGGATGCGGTCATATCAGAGCTGTCCTATGCTGAGCTCACAACGATGTATGCGGAACTGCCCTTGCTGGATGAGGTCTTCTCCCTGTGTACGGATCGCCTGCTCTACGACCTTGAGATCAAGAGCGAGAGCCTGTCCAACCAAGGACTGGAAACACGTCTGCTGGATATGATAACTGCCCACCATCTTGCAGCCAAGGTCGTGGTCAGCTCGTTCAACCCTGTCTCGCTGTTGCGTTTCAGACGCTTGGCAGGGCCTGGCATTCCCACCGCCCTGATCTACAGCACCGACGCCTCGGTGCCTGTACTGTTGCGTCATGGTTTGGGAAGACACCTTGCCCGTCCCACCTACCTCAAACCCGAGCAGACACAGGCTGTGCAAGCACTCAAGCTTCCTCATCAGGTGGTCACCTGGACCGTGGATGACCCCGAGGCTGCCCGTCAGCTGCTCAAAGCAGGGGTGATGGGCATCATCAGCAACAAGGGCGGGGAACTGGAAAGCTTGTTCAATTGCTGAACAGGTAGGCACCGACCAGATAGCGCGCTATGGAGCCGAAGCGTTTGAACGCTTCATCACGAGCTTCTTCGAAGGTGGCGGCGGTGGCCACTGCCTCTACCTCCTGGGTATCATAGGCCACGTTCAGGGAACCCAGATCATACAGAAGGACCCTGCCGGAAACCACCACAACCCACTCAGTTCTTACCTGCTCCTGTACAGCCACCCCCACCGTTCCCAAAACTGCTTGCGTTGCCTGGGGAGCACGACTACGGATCTCATCTGCCTGCTCTTCCACATCAGCTGAACCAAGACTCATCATCTCGGTGTCCACGCCATCAAGCCTCAGCTCCCGGGCGAAGGAGGAGAGAGCGGCAGAGCCGGGAAGCAGGACTCCTTCACGACTGTACTCCTGGATTGAGGAAGGAAGAGCCAAGGCAGCGGTGCGCACCTTCAGTGCATAGGGAAACGAGATGGTCGCCTTTTCCATGGCTGCAAGAATGGGAGCTGAAAGCTGTGGATCAAGGGAAGTTTCAAGCGAAGGAACCAGATCGGAAAAATCGACCGAGAAGATTACCTGTCCATCCTTGAGCAGCCCCTGGTTGTACGGCACGAAGGGGAAAAACCCCTCCGTCGAAGTATTGAACTGCAGGAAGTCCGTATACGTGCGCCCAAGGCTGTTGCGTGCTTCAAAGCTGGCATTCACCCGTGCATTGAGCACCTTGGGGGCAAGCAAACGACTCTTCCTTCGCAAATAGACATCAACGGTGGCGGCATTGCTCTGCTCGTTTCGGAAACTGAACCGAAGCGCCTCAATGAAGGTCTGTGCCTTCACGGCCAATACGGCTGGTTCATGCTTCTTCTCATTCACCGGACCTTCGGAAGCAAGCATGGCTGCCTCAAGATAGAGCCTGATCGCCTGGGTATCGTCATTTGCCCGATACGCCTTGTCAGCACTGCGCACCAAGCCCTCGATGGCAGCATCGCGTTTGACTATCTGTTCTGCAACACTGCTTCTGCGATTTGCCAAAAGTGTTTGGTCCAGACGGGCCAAAAGATAAGCTTGATAGGAGCGTTGCTCCTCCCGTTCATACTCGTTGGAAATGGTCAGGCCGAAATCAGCAATGGCATTGGTGGTGGTGAGCTCGCGGTAGTAAGCCACGCGAACGTCTTCCCCAACGTAGGCGGAGATCTGCCGGAGGATGTCCTCGTAGGCAAGCAGGCGGGCGTTGTAGGAGAGTGGGGCACTGCCCTTCCCGACGAAGGAGACCTGATCACTGCGGCTTTGGGGCGAGTAGACCCACGAAGGCAGGCCTTCCACCTGGGCCCTCACCAAATCGGAGAACGAGGTGCAGGAGACCAAGAGGAAGCAGCAGAGGGTGAGCAGCAACAGATGAGCAGTGACTCGTTGTTTCATGGTGTATAAGTGTACGCTGTTCCGACGCTGAAAAAAAGCCCTTCTTCAACAAGCGAGTTCGCGTTTGCCCCTACCCGGTTGCCTCCCCCGAGCTGCAGCGACCAGGAGCCAAGCTGGCAGGAGAGAAAGAGCAGGCCGGCACTGCGCAGATACACTTCAGTTTCGGAACCGAAGCCGAGACCCACCAGGGCCTGGGCTCCCACGCTGAGATTACGGGCCAAGAAACTCCTGGTGCCAAACAGATGGGAAAGAGGAACCTCTGCCTGCACCCCGAGCTCTGCATGAAACCGCGCCATCTGCAGGTACCCTGCCTGTGCAATCAGGGAAAAGGGATACATCGGGAGAGCATAGGAGAGCTGGACAGCGGCCCCGAGCTGCCCGTTTCGGTCAAGCGATACAGACAGGGCCGTGTGCAAGGGGCTCATTGTTGCAAGACGCATGCCCAAACCAAGCGTGGATCCTTCCCGTTGGGTAAGGAACGAGAGCTGCTTCTCTTCATGGTATTTGGTTGCCACCACTTGCCCCAGGCGCTGGTCTTGTCCGTCCAACACCCAATAAGGATGTCCTACCGCAAGCTTGGAAGAGCTTGCAAAACCACTGCCAAGCCGGTACTGCAGATAGGGATGCTCCTGTTCGCCAAGCAGGGCAAGGCCCTCCTGGTCGAGCTGACGAAGCAACCGCTCATACAGGCTCTCCACCTCATACCCTATGTCCAGAAGGAGTTGCTCCTCCCCATAGATGAGGGTGAGCTGATAGACTGTTGTTTGTTCCGTTGGCTCAAGGCTTGCCACAAGCTCACCGTTTTCCGGCAAACGGGGAAGCACAGAGTGCACCAAGGCTTGCTCAACGATGGAGGTCACCTTGGCATCTACTGCCGGATTGCTGTCCAGCGAGAGCGTTGCTGCACCCAAGGGAGAGAGCAGCAACAGCAACCCAGCCAGAAGCGGAAGCCTCTTCATCAACGAGCCCCAACCTCTATGATCTTGAGGATCAGGCGTGCAGCATCCTCCATGGCAGGAAGGGCAGCCCACTCAAAGCGTGAGTGAAGATTGTGCCCACCGGTGAAGATGTTCGGACAGGGGATGTTCCGCTCATTGGCCATCCTTGCACCATCGGTGCCACCCCTGATCAATTCACTCTTCAGCTCCATGCCAAGCTCCTTGCCTGCGGCAAAAAGGTTGTCCATGGCGAAGGGCTTGTTCTTCGCAACCAAGGCCATGTTGTAGTAGACATGCTTTGCATCAACGGTGACCTTCCCGTTGGGATAGAGGGCCTCGGCAGTCTGGGCCAGGCTTCTGAGAGCATCAATCCTCCGATTCAGCTGGTCTAGGTCGAAATCCCTGAGGTAGAGGGTGAGATTGACATCCGTGGAGGTTCCGCTGATGTTCTGGGCACAGTAGTAGCCGTAGCGACCATCGGTTGCTTCCGGGCTCTCGGCCTGCGGAAGGGCATTGATGAAGAAGGCTGCCATGGTCAGCGCGTTGACCAGTCTTCCCCGGGCCGCCCCCAGATGATAGCTGACACCGCTGAAATGGACCTTCACCGTTGCAGCATTGAAGCATTCGCTCTCAATCTCGTAGCGCTTGCCCCCGTCGATGGTGTAGCAGTAGTCGCAGCTGATCTTCTCATAGGGGAAACTGTCCATGCCGGCACCGGTCTCCTCATCGCTGGTGAAGATGAACTCCACCACCCCGTGCCTGATCTGCGGATTGCTTGCCAGGTGATGGGCAATGCTCATGATCTCGGCCACCCCTGCCTTGTCATCACTGCCAAGCAACGTGGTCCCGTCGGTGACAATCAGGGTATCGCCGATATAGTTTGCCAGCTCGGGGTTCTCCTCAGCAAGAAGGGTATAGGTTTCATTGAGCGGGATATCCTTGCCGTCATATGCTTCTACAACCCGGGGCTTCACCCCATTCCCATTCACGTCATCGGCAGTGTCGACGTGGGCCATGAAGGCAACGGTGGGAACCGCATGATCGAGATTCGAGGCAAGACGGGCGATGACCACCCCATGCTCATCGACTTCGATGTCTGTGATCCCCATCGCTTTCAGTTCATCGGCCAGCAGGTTCAACAGATCCCACTGCCCTTCGGTGGAGGGGCGCTTGGTGACCACCGCCTCCTCATCACTCATTGTATCTATGACAGCGTAGCGGAGAAACCGCTCGAGAATTTCCTTTGCAAGTTGACTATGCACACACTACTCCTTTCTCTATCCGAGTCCCTCCCAGTATTCCACAAACCGAGAGGAGGAGCAACCTGTACTCTTCCCGAGCAGCCCTAGTTCAAACAGTAAAATTGTAGGTACTCAGCATCGGTTTGACCATGTCGATCACATTGTAGAGGGCAAAGACACAGATGATGACACCGGTGACCACCGGCCCTCGCTTGAGGGTGTTCCCGACAGCCATCACACTGGCAGCCAGGGCATAGGAGAGCTCAGGTTCGGTGGTTACGCTGGTCAGCCACTCACCGAAGGCCTGGTCGGCGCTGCCCCCGAACTGATAGTAGCGCCAGATTGACATGACCGAGCTTGCCACCACCCCGGTAGCCACCGCGATGGCCGTTGCTGCCGATACCTTCCCCCAGAAGACCAGCTTCGGGATGCAGGCATAGACCACCCCTGCGGTGAAGAGCACCAGGGTGCGGGTCACCAACTTCTGCATATCCTTCCAGAACGGGGCACGCTGACTGGGGGCCAAGGCACGGGCATGGATCTCAGCCTCGGCCATAAGCAGGCTTCGCGTCTGCTCAAGTTTCATGTCCAGATCGATGCGTTGCGCTTCATCGAGCAAGCCATGGGCGAAGGAGACCACTTTCTGCACATCCTCCTCACTCTCGCTGTGTCCCACCACATAGCAGAACTCCAGGTACTCCCTACCCTGCACTTCCCCCATGGTTTGTTCCACTACCTGGGCGGCGTCAAGCGAACCTCTGCCCAGCACCCGCTCAATCTCCTCGGACAGGTAGGGCATAACCACCTCCTGCTGCTCCTCAATCATCTCCTGGACTGCAGGAAACAACACCTCATCGCTGATCTTTGCCTTGCTCTCAGGCTGCCAACCCATTGAGCAGCCGCTCAAGGGAATGATCAGCATGATGACCAGCGCCCATTTCCCGATTGTTCGTATCATTGCATACTCCTTTCTTCTGTCCTCATCACCATTCATCCCTCCTTGGAAAGGGGGGAAGGGACAGAAAACGACCACCCCACCAACAAGGAGAGACGAACCATCTCATATGCAGAGAAACAAGAAGCAAGCTCCTCATATTCGCTTGCAAACACCCCATTCGGATCGCGCACGGTGAGCCTGAGATCTACCTGCAGGCCAAAGGGAAAGGCATAGCGATACCCAAGTCCCATCTCATGGAGGAAGAGCATTTGGTGTTCCTCTTCACACAGATAGCTTTCCAGATATCCGGCTTGCACCAAGGAGATGAGCAGATAGGAACGACGGGAAAAGGGCCTGTAGGCAAGAAAAACCCCTCCTTCAAGATAGGAGGAGCCGGCATAGGTGCGCTCGGCAGCCAAGGTCAGCGGAAGATTGAGGCTGAACTGGTCGGAGAGAGCAAGCTGGGCCTCGAGACGGACGTTCCACGTCTCCTTCCAAAGGCCGTCAAGAGACAGGAGGTCACAGCTCAGAAAGAGATCGGGCTGGGATGCACCCAGGGGAAGACAGCAGAGAAGCAGGAGCAAAAGCAAGAAAACCTGTCGCATGGGAAGCCTCCGGATTCGGAGCCTACCATGTACGTGTCAAGCCTGACATTCTCAGACAAAGGTCCCCAAGGAAGGGGAAATACGCAAAAAGACCACGAAAATTCCTTCTTTCTTCCCACCAATGGCGATATCTCATGCTAGACTTGTAGGTAAACCACCTGCAAAGTTGTTAGTATCTAGTGTAAGGAGTGAATTGTGAACAAGATCTGGTCGATAGCGTTGATAGTCGTTGCTTCCCTGGCAGCGGTTGGGGGTACCTACTGGTACTTCGAGATTCGTGAGAAGCCAGAGGTGGTTCAGCAAGTCCAGCAGGAGACCCTTTCGGAACAACCGGTCACCGTGGAGGCAAAACCGCAAAAGCCTGAGACACGCGTTGAAGCTCCTGCACCCATTGCCGCAGAGTCTCCCAGCCAAGAGGAGACCGTTCCCGCAACTGTTCCTCTCGTAGTGGAAAGCCCCCAAATCGAGGAACCGGAGCCTGCAATCCCGCAGCTGCCTCCCCCGGTAAACACCTTGCTCACTTCCCCACTGTTTGCGCTGCGATCACAAGAGGCACCTTCAATTGCTGTCCCCTACGCTCCGCCAAAGCCGGAGGCAAATGTCATCATGGATGAGACGCAAGAGATGCCATCCATCCCAGCCCAGCCCCAAGAGACAATCGTGGCGCAGGTTGAGGAAGAGCAGGCAGAGGTGGCTGAAGAGCCTACCATCTCTGAACCTGAGAAGATGATCCTCACGCCCAAGGCTCCCGCTGCCCCGGTAGTACCGACAAGCCGAACGGAATTCGACCCCACCCCACTCACGTGGACTATAGGCGCTTCCGTCTCCTTCATCGATTTCCAATGGCCTGGTCCCGAGCAAGGCTTCGATGCACAGCTGCAGATTCTCAAGCAGGGTGAAGGCATCTTTGGGTATGGTGGCATGGCAGAGTATGCCAAGGTGGATGGTGACCAGCAGATCAGCCTCTTGGCCACCGGAACCTGGACGCTCAACAAGGAGAAGGATCTCTCCTTCCCCCTCTCCATCTCACTTGGTCCTTCGTTCTTCCTCGGAGCAAACAATGGGTGGGGAATTCGCGCAAAACTGTATGCAGGCATCTCGTATGCCATTACCCGCCAATTCGGATTCTTCTACCAAGCCGGTTTTGAGGCGTTGTGGAACATCACTGATTCAGACCTCACCTTTGCGCTCGAACCGATGCGCATAGGGTTCAGCTACAGCTTCTGAATCTCGGTGAACGAGGGTGAAGAAGCAGCCTCGTCCCCTACACCAACAGAAGATTCCGTATCCCACCCCAAAGCCTTGGTGATGAGTTGCTTGTAGTTCTGTGCATTGCGCAGCACAAATTTCACATCCCCATTTTCGGTATGAAAGGTAATGCCTTTGCGTACCGAGAGCACGGGCCCCAACGTAAATTTCTTCACGTCCTTGATCGGCACACTCCAGACCTGTTTCAGGCCTTGGCCTTTTGCCGTGCGTTGGTAGAGGATGAGATCGGTGGGGGTGAAGAGCAGCCGTCCACGAATGAGATCCCCATCCCCCAGGGAAGGGACCATCGCACAGAAAAGCGAGAACGAGAAGGCAACATCGCTGGAGCTTCTCACCAACTTCTCGCTGACATGGTAGGTGATGCGGTAGAACACCCAAACCAGGACGAAGAGCAGGGGAAACAGAGCATAATAGGTTGCACGCCCGATATAGGCAGGGTTGATGAATACCAACACGAGGGTCAGTCCGAGCAGGACCAGCTTGATCAATACTTGCATACGGTGAATGTACCCACTGCCGGGAAAAAAAGAAAGAGGTGAAGCAATGCCGCCTGCCTCTTCCCTTTCTCGGTGGAGGCGATAATGAACACAATACCTGTACGTTCTCGTTGGCTCTGGCTTTCCCTTTTCTGCATGATCATCCTCATGCTGGGGGGATGCAAGGAGGAGAGCGCGAACCGCTCGACCCTGCGCCTGAGCATGGAGGGTCGAGAGTCGCTCGACCGCATCCTGTCACCACAAGACACTCCCCTGGAAGTGTCCCGCTACACCGTAGAAGGAACCGGTCCCCAGGGGACCACCTTCAGCGTCATGTCCAACACCCCTTCCGTTGAGGTGGAAGGATTGTTGATCGGCGCATGGACGATCCGAGCTGTGGGGCAGAACTCCCATGGGGTGGATCTCGTTGACGGCCAGGTCGACGTAACGCTCACCAAGGAACCTACTGCCGCAATCATCGAACTGGATACGCTTTCGGGCAAGGGCACGATGAACGTGCGCCTGGAATGGGATCCCACCAAAATCGCCAATCCAAGCCTGGAACTCTGGCTTACTGATGCCGCAGGAGCAAAGAAGGCCGTAGTTCCGACCATCAACAACATGGCCCAGGGCTCGGTGACCTATACCGGTTCCTACGATGCAGGCTCCTATCTGTTGCAAGCAAAACTCTACAGCGGCTCAATCGCCGTAGCTGGTTGTGTCGAGGTCATCAGGGTGGTGGGCAATCGCACCACAGAGGGTTCGATCCCCCTATCGTTGGACAAGTATGCCGATGTTCCCACCTCACTGACCCTCATCAACAAGCTGGGGGTGCCGGTACAGTGCACCATTGCCGGCATATCTGCATCAATGCGCGCCCTGGTTCCCGTCACGGCTGAACTGGTTGCGGTCAACGAGCAGGACAGCGGCACATTGGAGGTCACCTGGTATCTGGACGGACAACAGATCAGCAGTGCCCCCACCTGCACGTTCACCCCCTCAAGCGGAAGCCACCGACTGGACGTCATCGCACAAGGAGCCCTTCTGGCCAGTTCCGGGTCGGCCAGCATTTCTTTCACAGCCTCTGTCACGGGAACGGCCGGAGTGCCGATCCCTGTCAATGAGATAGCGGACACTGTCGAGGCTCTGCATGTCGGAATGGATGCACGCGTTGCATTCCTCCCCGATGGAAAGATCTTGCTGGCCAGCAATCAACACCAAACCATCCAGGTTTGCAGAATTGTCCGAGATTCGCTGGAAGTCATACACACCTATACATCCCTTGACGGGTTCAATGCATCGGGTGTGACCAACCTCTTTGTGGACAACACCACCTACCGGGTTGCGATAGCCGACTCAACCAGACCTGGCATAAGCCTGTACCAGTATGATATCGGGACCGGCTCACTGACCAAGCTCTTTGACCGAAGCAACACCTATTTCACCAAGACCGATGGGACCAAGGAGACTTTCACTGCCAGCACCGCATTTGCCCTGGACAGGCAAAGCGGCCTCCTCTACTCACTGATCACCGATGCCCCACGTCTGGTGGAAACGTACTTCTATGCAAACACCGAAGCTGAGGTGGATACCAACCACTACGTCAAATGGTACAAGAGCTATGAAGTCTTCGATGGCCTCGCAATCTCATCTGATGGAAAGCATGCCGCCCTCTCCGAGTCCTCAACCGGCTTGGTCAAGCTCTTCAGAAAGAACACCAACGGCGTGCTGTTCTCCAACGACCAGGACTTTGCAACTGCAAGCGGAGAGCTCTACCTGAACAATGCCAAGGAGTTGTGCTTCGTGAACGGCGATAATCTCGCCTATGCCACGGACAACGATTTGGGAAGGTTCTCCTGGACCGGGACTACCTGGACGCAGTGTGAGGTCTATACCAGCGGTCTGAACGATATCGGGCAGATGGATGGAATCACTAGCCTTGCCGTCAACCCACTGGGAACGCTGCTCTACGTTACGGCGGCAGAAAGCAAGAATCTTCTGACGTTCGCCATCTCTTCGTCAGTGGGAGAGCTGAGCTACGTGGAAACCACAGCCTTGGGGGATACGACGCCCAGATATGTGGTTGTTTCCCCGAAGAACGACCACCTGATCGTCCTTTCCGAGAACAAGGGCACCTTGCTGTTGTGCAAGCTTCCCTAGGCTTCCTCACTTCAACCAAGAGACCCGGGGCAACCCGGGTCTCTTGGTATATCCAGCACAGAAAGATGAAAATGCCCGGCCTGTCGGGGGCCGGGCAAATTGGATACTGGCCAACTATCAGGCCTTGTAAACAGGAATCTCCTGATAGGTGGTATGCAAAAGGTGATGTGCAGTCTCGCTCATCGGCTTGTCGAGGAACTCCTCGTACAGCTTCAGGATCGAGGGGTTCTGGTGTGAACACCGCACAGCACTGTTCTTGTCGTCGGCATAGAGGCCGGCAGATCTCTCTTCGCGCAGGATGTCATTTGCACCGTAGGGCTGACCACCACCGGCGATACAACCACCGCGGCAAGCCATGACTTCGATGAACTCATAGGGAGCCTGCTTTCCTTCAGCCTTGGCGGCACGGATCTCGTCCAGCAGCTCATCGACATGGCTCAGGCCATGCACGACTGCAACGCGGACGGGAGTCCCGTCAAAGTCAACGGTACCCTTCTTGATCTCTGCAAGACCACGAACGGACTCGACTTCAACACGATCCATCTCCTTGCCGGTCACCACATGGTAGGCAGTTCTCACTGCAGCTTCCATGACACCACCGGTAGCACCAAAGATGGTACCTGCACCGCTGTAATCACCGATCGGGCTGTCAGCCTCTTCTTCCTCAAGATGGAGGAAATCAATCCCCGAACTCTTGATCAGGCGGGCAAACTCACGGGTGGTGAGCACCAGATCCACATCCTGGAAACCGCTGGAACGCATGGTCTCGTCACGATAGGCCTCGTACTTCTTTGCCGTACAGGGCATGATTGCAACCGTGAAGAGCTTTGCCGGATCGATATCCATCTTCTTGGCAAAGTAGGTCTTCTCGATGGCACCAACCATCTGCATCGGGCTCTTTGCACTGGAAACGTGGTCAAGCAAGTCAGGATAGTACTTCTCGACGTAGTCGATCCAAGCAGGACAGCAGGAAGTCAGCTGAGGAAGGGCTCCGCCCTTGGTCAGCCTTCCCACCAGCTCACTGCCCTCTTCCATGATGGTGAGGTCGGCACCAAAGTTGGTATCATGCACAGATACTGCTCCAAGACGGCGCAGAGCGGTGTAGATTTTCTTGGTGGTGACGGTACCGGCAGGAAGCCCGAAGGATTCGGAAAGTCCTACGCGGATCGAGGGAGCGATCTGGACAACAACCTGTTTCTCCGGGTCGGCGATTGCCTTGCGGAAAGAAGAGATTTCATCCTTCTCATAGATGGCTCCAACGGGGCAGTGTGCTGCACACTGGCCACAGCGTACGCAGGGACTGTCATCAAGCTTGAGCATGGCTGCGGGGGCCATGACCGTCCCATCACCACGACCGATGAACTCAAGGGCGAAGACACCCTGCAGGTCCTGGCAGACCTGGACACAGCGTCCGCACTTGATGCACTTCTCGGGATCGAGGACGATGGAAGCAGAGCTCTCATCCTTCTCCTGGTCACTGAGGCGGACCTCGAACGGCTGCTCGCGGATCCCGAACTCAGCGGCCAGATCCTGAAGCTCACACTCACCGTTGCGAATACAGGTAAGGCAACTGGAGGGGTGCGTGGAAAGGATCAGCTCAAGGATGGTCTTGCGGACCTCAAAGAGCTCATTGTCGTTGGTGATGACGCTCAGGCCCTCATTCACCGGGGCTGCACAGGCGCGCAGGATCTTGGCACTTCCCTCCTGCTTCACGATGCACAGACCACAGGACCCGAAGGGCGTAAGGTCGTCGTGATAACAGAGGGTCGGAATCCTGACCCCGGCCTTCTTGGCCGCATTCAATACACTGGTCCCCTCTTCAACTTCGACGGGGATACCGTTTATCTTTACATGTACGATACTCAATTGTTTCCTCCTCTCCCAGATCCTAGTGGATTTCGACGGCGCCGAACTTACACGTCTCCATACAGACCCCGCACTTGATGCAGATGGATTGGTCTATGATGTGAACCTGTTTCCGTTCGCCAGAGATTGCAGCGACCGGGCACTTGCGTGCACATGCCGTACAACCGATGCACTTCTCGGCATTGATTGAGTAGGTGATCAACTTCTTGCAGGTGCCACTGGGACAACTCTTGTTCACAATGTGTGCAAGGTACTCGTCCTTGAAGTGCTTGATCGAAGAAAGGACCGGGTTGGGAGTAGTCTGACCCAGAGCGCACAGGCTGCCCTTCTTCATTGCTTCACCGATTTTCTCAAGGGTATCCAGATCCTGGAGCGTGCCGTTTCCTGCAGTGATTTTCTCCAGGATATTGCACAAGGACCGGCCACCGATGCGACACGGTGCACATTTGCCGCAGCTTTCGTCAACGGAGAAGTTCAGGTAGAACTTTGCCACGTCAACGATGCAGTCATCCTCGTCCATGACGATCATACCGCCGCTGCCCATCATCGAACCGATGCGGATCAATGAACCGAAATCGATGGGGGTGTCGAGGCTCTCCTCAGTGATGACGCCACCACTGGGACCACCGGTCTGTACTGCCTTGAACTTCTTGTCATGGGCGATGCCACCGCCGATATCATAGATGATTTCGCGCAGGGTGGTGCCCATCGGAACTTCAACCAAGCCGGAGTTGCGGATCTTGCCGGTGAGGGCGAACACCTTGGTACCCTTGCTGTCTGCAGTACCGATCTTGTTGAACCAGTTGCCACCCTTGGTGATGATCACCGGGATGTTTGCCCAGGTCTCAACGTTGTTGATGACCGTCGGCTTGCCCCACAGGCCCTTTACGGCTGGGAACGGCGGACGGGGCTGCGGCATGCCGCGCTTGCCTTCGATGGACTGCAGGAGCGCTGTCTCCTCACCGCAGACGAATGCACCTGCACCAAGACGGATCTCAATGTCGAAATCAAATCCGCTGCCGAGGATGTTCTCGCCCAAAAGACCATACTCACGAGCCTGTTTCATGGCGATTTCCAAGCGATGGATTGCCAAGGGATATTCGGCTCTGATGTAGATGAAACCGCGGTGGGCACCAATGGTCTTTCCGCAAATGGTCATGGCTTCGAGCACAGAGTGCGGATCACCTTCGAGGGTGGAACGGTCCATGTAAGCACCCGGGTCGCCTTCGTCGGCGTTGCAGACAACATACTTGGTGTCATTTGCTACCTGGCGGGAGAAGTTCCACTTCATCCAGGTGGGGAAGCCTGCACCACCGCGACCACGCAGGCCGGCAGTCTTCAGTTCCTCGATGATGTCCTCGCTGGTCATCTCGAAGAGGGCTTTCTCAAGCGCCTGGTACCCTTCGCGGGCGATATATTCGTCAATATTCTCGGGATCGATGAATCCACAGTTGCGAAGCACGATGCGGAACTGCTTCTGGTAGAACTTGATGTCCTCAACCTTGGCATGCTTGCGGCTCGACTCCTTGTCATAGAGCAGGCGGGTTACTTCGCGGCCCTTGATGACATGCTCACTGATGAGCTCTTTGGCGTCCTCGGGCTTCACCTTCACATAGAAGGAGTCTTCGGGAAGGATCTTGACGATCGGGCCCTGCTCACAGAAGCCGAAACAACCGGTCTTAACGACCTGCACTTCGTCAGCGACTCCCTGTGCCTTGCACTCTTCCAGCAGGTTCTGGTAAATCTGGTCTGAGCGGCTGGATTCGCAGGCCGTTCCTCCGCAGACCAAGATGTAGTTTCTGAATGCCATTATTTACCCCCGTCCTTCTTGATGATGTCAGCTGCCGGGCGATCGAACATATGGTCGGTCACCAACTGCTTGCCGATGATGTGCTGTTCCACGATCTTGCGAGCGGTGGCAGCATCCACTTTTCCATAAATCACGTCGGGCATGCCGGGGACGATCACCTCAATGGTCGGCTCAACGTAGCACAGACCCATGCATCCGGTCTGGGTGACCGAGACGTTGTCAATATGCTTCTCTTCCAGGGCAGCCAGGAAGGCATCAAGCACCGGTTTTGCACCGGCTGCGATACCGCAGGTTCCCATGCCGATCACAATGCGGCTGTCCTTGCCTTCGATGTCGCGCTTCTGCATTTCGCTCTGCTTCTGGTCCCGGAGCTTTCTCAGCTCCTCAAGTGTCATTTTAGCCATGTTCACATCTCCTGTTGTGTTCTGTGAGTCTCGCTGTGCATCTTCGGTTCAACGTGGTAGGTCATCACTGCTTCCTCCTGGGAGTTGATGTACTCCCTCAGCAGGTTCAGCGCCCCACTGGTGGACAGGCCTCCCAAGACATCCTCAAGCTCCTGTTTGGAGAGTGAGTAATTCCCGCTGCCTTTGCTGGTATTCACCGATCGCCTGATCACCAGCTCTTGTGCCAGTGGATGGCCAAGCAGTGCAACAAACGTCGAAACCAGATTTCCCATCGGGGGAGCATCGAGGTGTGCCAGATTGAAGGAAAACTCCACGGTGGTACCAACCCCGACTTCAGAATGGAGAGCGAAGGTCCCCTGACAAGCCTCACAGGCTTGGCTGAGGAAGGGCAACCCCAATCCTACCTTACGTTTTACGTGTTTTTTCCCATCCGAATAGAACGGGTCAAGCACCCTTTTCTGAACCTCTGCATCCATCCCCTTCCCGTTGTCCCGTACCAAGCAAGCCAAAGTGCTTTCGGTTTCGTCCAGAACCAGTTCCACAAGCGAACTTGCAGCCTCAAAGGAGTTCTGTACGATGTCCAACAAGTAGTCGTCGATGCAGATATGCATTGAGAGAAGCCTCTCTTCCTATCTGAACTTCGCGATGATTCCGGCGACCTGGTCTTTGGTGACCTTGCCGAAAACCTCTCCACCGACGGTCATTACCGGGGCAAGCCCGCAGCAACCGACACACCGAACCGCCTCAAGCGAGAACACACCGTCTTCGGTGACTTCCCCGACCTGCAGGTGCAGTTGCTTGTCCAACTCGTCGATGATCGCCTGGCCACCCTTGAGATAACAAGCGGTGCCCATGCAAACCTGGATGTTGTGCTCTCCCGGCTTGGTCAACTTGAAGAAGTGGTAGAACGAGACGACACCCCAGATGGTTGCCAAAGGAACGTCAAGCAAGCTTGCCACCTGATCCGCAGCCTCGCGGGAGATGTAGCCCTGCTCTTGTTGTACCTTGTGAAGCACCATGATGAGATTTCCCGGCTTGGATTTCCATTCCTTGATGAATGCTACCAGCGCGGGTGAGAACGTGAATTCGTTAATGTCCGACATGTAACCTCCAGTACCCAAACAAACGTTGGGAGTATCCTATCACTTTTCCAAAGGTTTTGTACATATCAAATTTGCTATAAATCGCGCCCATCGTGCTTTGTCTGCTAATTTTGTCACAATATATTGACCAATTTTCATGGTTAATATACAATCATTCACATTAACAGGAGAAACAATCATGAACAATGACCAACTGATACGCATCACCCGGTACTTCCGCTCCCTTAATCGGCTCAAGACCATCGGACTTGAGAAAGTGTTTGCACACAACCTAGCGGATGCAGCCGGTGTATCGGCCGCAATTGTGCGCAAAGACTTCTCCCAATTGGGCATCCATGGCCAAAAAAGGGGTGGATATGAGATTCATGACCTCTTGATTTCCCTTGGGGAAATCCTGGGCAAGGGAGACAGCCAGAACTGTATCATCATCGGCTGCGGACGCATCGGCAAGGCCTTGATGCATTACAACGGCTTCGAACCCGATGGCATCCGCATCGTGGCGGGATTTGACAGCGATCCGCTGGTATACAGCGACGCATCACACCCGGTGCCGATCTATCCGATCAGCAGGATCGATGAGGTGGTCGAAGCCCTCGAGGTGACGGCAGCAATCATCACGGTTCCTGAGCAGGCAGCATCGGACAGCTATGACCGCCTGCTGAAGGCCGGAGTCATGGGCATCCTGAATTTCAGCCCGATCACGCTCAAGCCGCAGTTGCAGGATGACGGTCGCATGCCCGTGGTCCATAACATCAACATCGCCCTGGAATTGGAGCAGATTTTTTACGAGCTCAAATTCCCGAAGAACACCTGATCACAACCTTGAAAGGGTCAGCAGCACCGGAAGGTGGTCGCTGACCCCATTCAGGGTCTGCAGGTTCCACGCCTTCGGTCTTCCGTCTGCCTCCAGGCAGAGCGGAAGATCGCAGACTGCAAATGAGGAAAACTCCCAACCTCGCCGGTCAAAGAGATGACCGTTTCCCAATATCTGATCATATTGATGCCAACTGCCATCCCAGTTGCAACTCCCTTTTTCCCCAAGACCAAGTCCTTGGTCAAGGTAGCCCGAGTACCAGATGAGTGAGCTTACCTCAGTCCGATCGCCCGTAAGCACGATCGAGCCTTCGTGCAGATACCGCATTGAAGTCGGATGATTCACGTCCACCAATGCTGTCTGCACATCTCCACCCTCCCAGACTGCGGAGGGGTCGCTGTTGAAATCCCCGCACAACAGGATGAGACTGCCCTCCCGCTGCCGCGCTGCAGCGGTGACAGTTCTCGCCACTTCAAGGCGAAGCGCCTCGGTCTGGGCAAACTCCCCTATCTGACTCTTGGCGTGCAGAGCAAAGAGCACCACGTCCTCACCCTCCGTCCCAACGGTGGCTTCGAGGATGGGGCGTGTCCCCTTTGCACCGGTATGCACCTTCGCCTCCTTGATCGGATGACGGCTGATGATGGCCACCGATATTGCATCCCCCTCTCCCTTCGCTGTGGCAAACCACTGGTAGCCATGGCGATGCAGATGATAGGTCAGCAAATCCTCCACCACACTCCGATTCTCCACTTCCTGAAGCACCAGGACATCAGGCAGATTAAGCCTTGCATGAAGGACCACCTGCGACAGGGTCTTCAGTCTCTGGCGATAGCTGTGCTGGGCCCATGCTTTGCTGTCCTGGTATTCGGCATACTCAGTCCCGTCAAGCTGGGTGTCAAAGAGATTCTGCACATTGTAGGAGAGTACACGAAAGTGACCTGTGTCCTGGGGAAGGTCACAACTGCAGCTGCAAAGCAGCAACGCAAGGAAAAGCAACAGACATACCATGCCCCAAAAGAGAAGACTGTCTGCGTATTGCTTCAGTTCTTGGAGTTCTTGCCCAGTGAGTAGCTGAAATAGAGCATGGCAAGCATATCCTGCTCATCAAACAGCCCGATATCCATCTCCTGGGCCCGCAACAGACCAATCTTGAGGTTCTCGAAACAGGGATCGAAAGAGACATCACTGCTGGCCAGGATATCCAGACAGAAGGCCCGCAGTTCTTCCCACCGATGTTCGTTGAAGTAGTGGAGCACTTCCTCATAGTACATGTCGATGTGATTGAGATCGCGGGCTTCGGTAAGGAAGGGAGAGAGGAAGTCCTTGGGAACACCCATATTCATATGCTCATACAGCAGGGCGAGACGGGGAGAACCGAACTTCAGGAACGAGGCGATGACTGCATACCGTGTCTGGCGGAAGGTGGCGCTGCGCCCCTGCTCGATGGAGAGGAAGAACTCCTGGTAGAAGGAACCGCTCTTGTCCATGAAGCGTTTGGCAATGAGATAGTCGATGACCTCATCTATGTGCTTGGCAGAGTGGCTGAGCTCATTGACAAGGCTCAGGTATTCGGTGCTCTCGGTAATGCGTGCTAGGGATTTGCTTGCCATAGAGCGGACCGAGGACCACCGTCCGTGCAGCATGAGGTTGACCAAGGCCTCCTTGGCTTTCTCGTCCTTGCGGTATGAGCCCAGGGCGGCAATGGCATCGAGCTGGACATATGAGTCATCATCACGTGCAACCATGATCAGATCATCCAGCAACGACTTGCGCGGGCGGTCTGCAAGTGCGCGAACAGCTTCCAGCTTGTTGGGCGAGAACGGGCTCGCCAGGATGGAGCGCAACTCGCTGGTCGCCAGGTTGTTCAGGTTCTCCCCCAGGCTGAGCATCAGAAAGCGGCGTTTGGCAGGATCGCTGGTATGTTCCAGCTTCTCGATCATCGAGACGGCACGCAGCCCGTGCATGCTGAAGATGACCTGGGCTGCCGCTTGGCTCGAATAGGCCCCCAGTTCCTGCAGCCTTGAGGCTACCAGCGTCTCAATGGAAGTCAGGACAATGGCAAAGAGGAATACCAACGTGTATCCATTTCCGGCAGGCCTTCCGTCCAAGGTGAATAGTGCACGGGCGATATCTGCCTTGTCGGCAAGGAAACCACTGAGAATACCAACACCAAAGGCAATGATGGCTATGACAAAGTTCACCATCGAGTTGAAAGCGACCGTCTCCTCATCGGGCATGACCTGTGCAACCAGACGGTACGTCAGAAGGCTGATCAGAGAGACGAAGAAGTTGGTGAAAAACCCCAGGATAAAGTACCAGGTGGGAGAGACTGTTTTGGTGATGAGCACCCAGGCCATGAAGAAGAAAAGGGAGAAGAGCGTTGAGAAAAAAACCAGCGGCCTTGAGCCGAGACGATCGGAGAACTGTTTGCTGATATAGCTTGCCGCCATGACCGAAACGCCAAGGGTAACCGAATAGAGGACCACAACCGAGTTGGAAAGCCCCAGTTCTATGCGCAAGAATGGGGTGGTGAGGCCGAAGATGACCGCCACGGCAGTACTGATCCAGCGAAGGATAAGGCGACGGCGGAAGGTGACCGAACCCATGGCCTCCTTGAGCAGGACCATGACCGTTCTCCCCTTCTTGTACACGATGGTGCTTCGGCTGGGAATGAGGGACATTTCCCTGCTTGCCAACAAGTTGACCACTAAGCCGACCATCTGCAGGGCAACCAGTCCGACCAGTCCGCTGAAGCGCTGGATACCCAAAAACAGGGCGGTGAGAACACGAACGACAATGGATGAGCTTTGGTAGGCGGCATTGACGTTTGCCACCACCTTGCCTCGGTTGGAGACGCTGCTGATGTTCTTCAGCGTCGAGTCATTGAGGGCAATGCCGATCATACGGAAAATGTTGAAGAGGGTGTAAACCACCAACAGCAAGAGGACGGCAAAATCTCCGGAGATGACAAAGAACCCCAGATAGAGAAGACATACCATGCCCCTAAGTACCCAAACCAGGGACTGTACCTTTATGTGGTTGCGTCCCTGGAACATCTGGGGAACGAAGGGAAGCACGATACCGGCAATATAACTTGCAGAGGAGATGTAGCCCAAGGCAATATTCCCAGCCCCAAAGGAGATGGCAAGCAGGTAGACGAGTGTGTCACCGAGAAGGCTATATGCCACCCCGTTGTACAACTCTTGGCGGTACATGTGTTTCCGGCCAAGCTTCTTTTCTGCCTCACTGAGGTATTTTGTCTTGGGCATAGTGCGCTACAGTTCACTCCTCTGAGAGACGATCCTGCTTACCAGGCCGTAGGCAAGGGCCTCATCACTGGA
>RZYT01000199.1 GCA_009930195.1 Spirochaetia bacterium
TTCAAGATGGATCAGGAGCGTTTCCCACGACGCGACTCCTCGGTGCCCTCCGACCGCTATTACGACGATTTCGACCTCCGGTTCGATTACCAGGGCAGCCAAGAGAAGGAGCCGCTGTTGCACTACTACTCGCTGCGTGGCGACTCACCACAGTACATCCGGAGCGACATCTACAGCGGACGGCTCAAACCCACGCGACAGGGAGAGGAAGGGTATCAACAGATACGTGACTATTTCCGGAAGCTGTTGCGGGAGAGAGCGAAAGAGAACCCGCTGGATGTGATCACCGCCTATACCGGTGAAGGATCGTTCTCCAACAGCATGACCGCCTGGCGTGATCAGGGGATGGTGATCCGTGAGCAGTTCCCGGCTGCTTTCCGCAACAAAAAGTCGGCGAAGTTCCTCTTTTACGATATGTATCCCTTCATGAAGGAGCTGGTAACCGAAGAGCTCCGCAGGGAGGAGATGGATCTGATGCTCTTCCATGAGCATGGAACGCCCGACAGACAGTACCTGACGGCCCTGCCCCTCACCGAGGAGGGTGAGGAGCAGATGGAGGCGGGACGTCGTCTCTTTCGGCAGGTGCTTCGCCGGGCCGGTGATGCTGCGCAGAGGGAGAAACTGAAACAGTCCTGGATGGAGCACTATCAGATCGACTCGCTCTGGTTCACCGGTGTTGCGACTCCAGAGCAACTGGAACAGGACTCACTCGAGGATCTGCGCACCGGCATCGTCTTGGATGATCTGCCACTGATTGCGCCCAATGCGCGGATGGTGCTCTTCGATGCCTGCTACAACGGCGACTTCCGGGAGGAGCATTACATCGCCGGCGAGTATATCTTTGCTGCTGGTAAAACGGTTGTAACCTTTGCCAACAGTGTCAACGTTCTGCAGGACAAGAGCTCCACCGACCTGCTGGGACTGTTGGGTCTTGGCTTCCGCGTGGGTGAGTGGGCCCGCGAGGTCAACATCCTGGAGTCGCATATCATCGGTGACCCTACCCACCACTTTGCCGGCGACATCCCCTCCCGGGTAGACCTTCGCTCGACCGACACCACCAGCTGGCTGGCACTCTTCGAAGAAGCGGAGCATCCCGATCTGAAAGGTCTGGCGCTGCACAAGTTGTTTGATCTGGGATACTCCCGAATGCCGGAGCTGCTTACAAGAGCCTATAACGAGTCACCCCACTACTCAGTGCGACTGCAGGCATTTCTACTGTTGCAGCACTACGGCGGAGATCATTTTGCAAAGCTGCTCCAACATTCGATCCGCGATCCCTATGAGTTTATCCGCCGCAAATCGGTATATGCCATGGGTGCTGTGGGTCACGATCATTTCATCCCAACGCTTGCCACTGTCTACCTGAACGATCACCTCGATGAACGGGTTCATTTCAATGTCACCTTCACCTTCGACCGGATGGATTTCGACCGGATGGAGGCTGAGATGAAACGGCAGCTGGATCAGAACCGTTCCTATCGAGACCGGGAGATGGTGTGGGACGCTTTCCAGCAGCAGTTCGCCTCCCGCAAGCGTATCGCTGCCATGGCCGATGATGTGACCGACAAGGCGAAACCGTTGAAAGCCAGAATATCCGCAGCAAGGATGCTGCGCAACAATAATTACCACAAGCAGGTGGGTGATTATCTACGAGTACTCACCGATGAGAGTGAGGAGCTTCCGCTGCGCATCACACTGGCCGAGGCACTCGGCTGGTTCACCCATTCCTTCCGCAGAGCGGAAATTGTGACATCTCTCAAAGAGTTGGCTGCCATGGAGCAGACTCCTCAGCAGCTGAGCAATGAGCTGGAGAAGAGCATTGCACGAATCGAGCATTTTATGCGATAGCGATGATGAAAATGAAGAAAATCAAAACCATAGCAATAGGTTACCTGCTCGCCAACTTTTTTACCCTGGCGGCAACAGCACGACTCATTCCCGAAAATGGCAGATTCGACACACGCTTTCTGATCGTGATAGACAGCAAAAGCTATGAAGAGGCAACTGAAGAGGTGCTGGCCTACAAAGCCGTATTGGAGGAGGAGGGACTGGGAGCTGTCGTGATGATCGGTGATTGGGATAACCCCGAGACCTTGAGAGAAGAGATACGGAGGATCTACCGGCGGAAGCCGGTGATGGAGGGGGCTGTCTTTATCGGTGACATCCCTGTGGTGCGTCTGCGCAACTTCCAGCATGCCACCACCGCCTTCAAGATGAATGAGAAGGCGTTTCCCATCGTGGAATCGTCGGTGACCAGCGACCGCTTCTATGACGACCTGGATCTGGTGTTCCGCTTCCACAGCGTGGATGATAGAAACCCGCGTCATTTCTATTATGAGCTGACAGAGCGTTCTCCTCAGATGATAGAGAGTGAGTTCTACTCTGCCCGCATGCTGCCCCCCACCGACATGGGGGAAGATACCTATGAGCTGCTCAGGCGATATCTTCGCAAGGTGGTGGAGGCACACAGGGAAGACAACTATGCCGATAACATCAGGATCTTCAACGGCCATGGCTATAACTCCGACTGCCTCACCGCCTGGCACAACCAGCAGTTCGCCATCCGGGAGCAGTTCTCGGAAGCATTTCGAACGGCCGATGGCAATGCTTTCTACAACTTCCGGCAGGATCCCTTCATGAAATACCGTCTCTATGAACGGCTACAGGCACCCGGTACCGATCTCTTCGTCTTCCACGAGCATGGTGCCTTCGATACACAGTATATCAACGGTGCCTATCCCGCACCCAATCAGTTGGGCATGAACCGTGAGGGAGCCACCGGCCCGCTGGAGATCCTCTCGGCCTCACTCCGGAACAGCTATCGCCGCTACAGTGGTGAGCGAAGAGAAGCTTTCGTGAAGAAGGCGATGGGTGATTATGCCCTGTTGCCCGGCTTCTTCGCACCCGAACGGCTCGACAGTACACGGGTGAGCGACTCGCTGCTGGCTGCCGGCAACAACATCCTGCTCGCCGATCTGCGGGGACTCCGTCCGCAACCGCGCATCACCATTCTGGATGCCTGTTACAACGGTTCCTTCCATCAGCCTGGATATGTGGCCGGCTATCATATCTTCGCCGACGGCAACACGGTGGTGGCACAAGGCAACACGGTCAATGTGCTGCAGGACAAATGGTCGATGGAGCTGATTGGGATGCTTGCCGAGGGAGCCCGCATCGGTTTTTGGCAGAAAGAGATCCAGACACTTGAGTCGCACCTTATCGGCGATCCCACCTACCGTCTCACTCCCGGCACAGCCGCCGATAACCGCGCTGCTAACGCAACAAAACTCAACCGCGATCTGGCACTGAACCGTCACAAGAACAAGGTATGGCAGAACTACCTCAGGAGCGACAATCCTACACTGCAATCCCTCGCGCTGAAGATGCTCTCCCATCATCCCCCGAAAAAGTATCCCGAGCTGCTGCTGCGTACCTTGAAGGAGAGTCCTTATTACAGTGTGCGGATGCAGGCGTTGCAACGGATCCTCTACTCCGCCGACAAGCATCTTACAGAAGCACTGCTGCTGGCGCTCGATGACCCCTATGAGCTGATCCGACGTAACGGTGCCCGTTTTGCCGGTTACCACGGTGATGAGCGGCTGATCGCTCCGCTGGTGGAGAGCGTGCTCTTCTCCGATGAGAGCCAGCGCGTACAATATGCCGCACAGGGTTCACTCCCGATGTTCAGTCTGGAAAAGATCCGGGAGGAGATTGGCCGCCAGACAGCAGGTTCCAACCTGACGAAATCCGATGAGGTCGCAGTGAAAATGACCGCCTATTTCGAGAGTCAGGCGAAACGGTACGACCGATACCTGGGTGTGATGCAGGATACAACTGTGGAGCCTAAGGATCGGATCTCGGCCATCCGTTTCCTGCGCAACTACAACAACCACCGGCAGGTGCCGGCCCTCCTGACGCTCCTGAAGAACCAGGGCGATGATACGGAGGTGAGGATTGTCCTGGCCGAGGCGCTGGGCTGGTTTCGCTGGAGCATGCAAAAGGAGACAATCGTTGAAGCGTTAAAGGAGGTTGGCAAGAACAAGGCAACCCCTCAGGAGCTGCGCGATGAGATTGAACAGTCGCTGATCAGGTTACAGTTTTGAACTGATCGCGGCTATTTCTCACTGCTGATGCGTCCTTGTTCCGGTGTGTTCCCGGCGGAGACCCGTCGTATTTTTGCGGAACGGTTTCCCCAGTTGAAGGTGTGGCTGACTCTTGCCATCACGGTGAAGGTGCTG
>RZYT01000200.1 GCA_009930195.1 Spirochaetia bacterium
AGTTACGCGCTTACCTTCCAGAATTTCGTCTATGTCTGGCGTGTTGGTTTTGAATCGGTGCTCGATACCCTCGCAATTGCAGGACTGTCCACTCCGATGGCAGGAATCCTGGGTATGATCATCGCCTTTTTGGTGGTTCGCAAGAAGTTCTGGGGGAGGAAGTTCATGGAGTTTTCGTCCATGCTCAGCTTCGCTTTGCCTGGTACCGTGGTTGGCATCGGATATATTCTGGCTTTCAACAAGCATCCGCTCTATCTGACCGGGACGCTGTTGATCCTGTTGCTGAACTTCATCTTCCGCTACATCCCGGTCGGGGTGCAGGGAGGCGTGGCCGTGCTCAAGCAGATAGATCCTTCCATTGAGGAAGCTGCCATCGATCTGGGAGCCGACAGCAACAAGACGTTCCAGCGGGTGACCTTGCCTTTGATGGTTCCTGCTTTCTTCAGCTCCCTCATTTTCAGTTTTGTGCGGAGCATGACTGCCATCAGTGCAGCCATCTTCCTGGTATCGGCACGGTGGAAACTCATGACCGTCCAGATCATGAGCCAGGTGGAGAGCGGGCGCATCGGAGCGGCGGCAGCTTTCAGCCTGATTCTCGTGGCCATCATCCTGGTAGCCATGGCGGTCATCAAACTGATTCTGCGGCTGAAGTATCATACCACCAGTTCAATTCTCTCACAGTAGGAGCACAGCATGAGCGTAACCTTAGTCAACGTAACCAAGATTTTCACCGACCAGGATGACAAGAGCAAGGAGTTCACTGCAGTCGATGATGTCAATATTGAGATAAAGGAAGGGGAGATGGTTACCTTCCTCGGTCCCTCCGGCTGTGGCAAGACCACCACGCTGAGAATCATCAGCGGGTTTGAGAAGCAGACCAAGGGTAATGTGTTCATTGATGGGACTCTGGTCAATGACCTGCCTGCCAACAAGCGCAACTCCTCGATGGTCTTCCAGTCCTATGCCATCTTTCCCCACCTGACGGTGGAACAGAACATAGGGTTTGGGCTTGAACTGAAGGGGATGAAGAAGAGCGAGATCAAGAGTGAGGTTGATGTGATCATGCGGACCATGGGGCTTTCCGCCCTTGGATCCCGACAGCCCAGCCAACTCTCAGGCGGCCAGCAGCAGCGCGTAGCGCTTGCCAGGGCGATAGTCACCAAGCCGCGAGTCCTGCTGTTCGATGAACCGCTGTCCAACCTTGATGCAAAACTCAGGGACCAGATGCGGACGGAGATCAGGAGAATCCAGCAACAGTTTGGGATTACCAGCATCTATGTGACGCATGATCAGGATGAGGCGATGACGGTCAGCGACCGCATCATGGTCATGGACAAGGGCAAAATCCAACAGATCGGCACCCCGTTTGAGATTTACAGCAGGCCGACCAATCACTTTGTGGCCGATTTCATCGGAAGAGCGAACTTCTTCCCTTGCATGGTGAAGCGCGTTGCCGACGTGGTGATTGTTGAGATAAACCAGAAACAGTACGAGTTTCCTTCGTTCAACAAGGACGTAAAGGCCGGCAAGCGGGCTACGGTGGTCATCCGCCCCGAGGGCTTGCACATCGAGAAACCCAATGAACAAGCCTTCTTCAACGGTACGGTAACCGAAGCGGTCTATCTGGGTGCAACGGTAGAGTATGAGATCAAGGTGAAGGGACGCTCTGAGGTGATAGTGGCAATTTCCTATAATCCGGTGAAAGAGGGGTTGTACAGAGTAGGCGATGAGGTGGGGGTGAGCTTTGAACCGATCAGTGCCCACGTAATTCTCTGAGGACCTGTTATTCTTGCTTTGCTATGACCAGAATATAGTCAGCTTCCAGCTCATCATCCGGTGAGCTGGTTTGTTCTGCTTGCTTTGCGTAGGTCAGCAGAAGAGGAAGGTCTGCATCCAGTTCTTCCAGATTGAGGGTAACCGAGGTCTTTCGTGCCTTGACGGTGACTTGGATATGCTCCATATCCGCTTGGTCAAGCAGAGGTCCTTCCCACTCCTGGCCTTGTGGCTGGACTGCAGGAACCTTGCTGTACACGCCGCAGCCTGTACCAAAGAAGAGCAGAGATACAAGTATGCACAGCAACGTGATCTGAGTCGCTCGTGTTCGCATACCTTTCCCCTCCTTTTCCGGAACAGTCTTTTCACTTGGTAAAACACCAAACCGCTGAAAAGATTACAGCTCTCAGGCCTTTTGGATGCGCAGATGCGATGAGGCGTCCATCCAGCGGTCATCAACGGTGAAGATGATATCCGCATCACACCATGTGCAGTAGGAGACCAGTGCTTTTGTCATCTGGAGACGAATGGCATCGAGTTCGAGCAATGGACGCTCTTCGCCAAGATGGATATAGATGACTACCTGGAGACTCCTGCCACGCTTGGAGGCAAACACCTCTGAGCTGATGAAGTGGTGAGACCTCACAAAACGGTTGACAATTTTCTCCAGGGCTTGCTGGACCTGCTGTGATGGGGCGGCCCCGAGCAACTCAGCGCTGTAGTGCACAATGTCTTTCACCAGGGAGGGTGAGAGAAAGATGACGAACAGCAGGGTAAGGGCAGGGTCAATGTAGGAAGTAAGGAAAGAGAAACGTAGGTGGGAAAGAAGCATCACGAAGAGTATTGCGACCACCGATGCCAGGCTGAGCAGCGTATCAAGCATCCAGGCTTTGCTCTCGGAGCGAAGCAAGGGGCTGGCAAGTGTCTTTGCCTTTTTGCGCAACAGCATCCAGACGAGAAAGCAGACTACCAGGGAGAACGCTGAGACGGGTAGGGCGATGGGGACGGAGATTGCATAGCCCCCATGAGCCAAGGCCTTGGCGGCATTGACGCCTATGGTCAGGATCATGGTGAGCAACACAACCGAACGCAGGGTAAGGAAGAAGGGCTCAAACGACCCATAGCCGAAGGGGAAACGCTCATCGTCCTTCTTGAACAAGAGCAAGACCACTCTGCCCGACCCAATGATGAAAAGGCTTTGGATCAGGGAGTAAAGTCCATCGAGCAGAAGGGAGTTGGACCGTGCCCAGAACGAAGCGAGAAGACCGAGCACGCCGAAGCCAAGGCAGACGAGCGTAGTCAACCGAAGTAGTTGCAGTTCCTGTTTTTTGGTACTCATAGGTTGTGTTTTCGCATCCAGTCATGGCGTTCATTCGCCCACGATCACCGTTTATGGTCCTACGCATAGGACAGACCTATCGGTCAAATCAGGTGATATGCTGTATGCTTATGTTCGTATGATACCACAATTATCCATCTCCTGCAAGGAGACACGTGTCTGGCTTCTTGCCGCGGGTATGAAAATACAGTACGCTTATTAAGACAAATTCCTAATTCTGATATTCCAAATTGAGGTGTCTATGTCACGAATTTCCTCTCTGCGATATGTGTTTGCAGTGCTTCTTGTGGCCACGCTTTTTCTTGGTTCCTGCACCAAGGAAAAATCGGTTGGGACCGAACAAACCACAGAACCTGCTGCTGATGTTGTTGCCTCCGCCACCGATTACACCCAGGTGGTTGCTTCGGCAGTTCCCATTGAGGTGCGTCCGCTTCGTGACAGGGTCATCGGAAGCGGAACCGTGCAAGGGCAGCAGGAAGTGAGCATCAAAGCCAGAACCAGTGGCGAGATCAGGGATGTGTACGGCAATTTGGGTTCTCCCCTGCAGAAGGGAGATGTCCTGATTGTCCTTGATGATACCATTGCCAATCTCAATCTCAGCCAATTGGAGAACCAGTACAAGAACGCCCAGGGGGAACTTGCGGTCAATGAGCAGCTGTATGCCAAGGGTGCCATCTCCCTCTCGCAGCTCAATCAGAGCAGATCGAGTGCTGACGGCCTTGCCGCCCAGCTTGAGAATGCCCGCAATGCCCGTTCCAATACCAAAATCACCACCCCTATCTCCGGCAGCATAGCCGAACTAACCAAGCTTGTTCCAGGCGACCTGATTTCTGCAGGTGCGCAGGTTGCACGCATTGTCGATCTTGAGCACTTGCGGGTCACCCTCGCTGTAGGACAAAACCAGCTCTTTTTGATCAAAGAGGGAGCGCGCGCCGAAATAGTGATAGAGACGCCCGTTGAGCGTATCACAGCCCAAGGCACGGTGAGTGCCGTGAGTGCTTCCAGTGACAGCAGAACCGGCAGCTGGACTGTCTATGTCGACTTTGAGAACCCCAGACCGGAAATGCTCAAGGCGGGTATCACTGCGCAGGTCACCATCTATCAGGACGATGCACCCCG
>RZYT01000201.1 GCA_009930195.1 Spirochaetia bacterium
CTTCTTTCCGCTTAGGCAAAGCCCCAAGTCTTTTTATCCACAGGTATAACCTGTGGTTTTCTATCGAATCGTTGCTTCGCTACGATTCGAGGATAATAAGAGGGCCTTTCGGCCCCCTCACGCTCACGCAAAACCTTTTACCAGTTCCGGTTCGGTCTCTGGCTGTTTGCCTTGCCATATCCGACCCTGTCAGCCTGATTCGCTGCCTGGCGAGCCTCGGCTTCAGCCCTTCGTGCAGCTACCAGTTCTTGCAGTTCGGCAGGAACTTCTGCAAGGGTCCCATCCTCAAGGATGCAATCCTGGAGCATCTGTCTCTGCTGCACAGCCTGTGCTTGCATCATCCTGCCCTGTGCGGGAACTGCTGCCATCCTGCCCTGTGCGGGAGCTGCTGCCATCCTGCCCTGCATCGGAATTGCTGCCATTCTGCCCTGTGCGGGTGTTGCTGCGGCTCTTCCCTGCCAGGGAGCTGCGCTGAGTGCAGCAATACTTACGATAAGAACCACGGCTACGATAACGATACGTTTCTTGTTCATCTTGACCTCCAGTCAATTTGGTTTGTTGTTTCTGACTGAATAATCGCACCCCAGCATTGAGGTTGTTTCAACGCTGGATAAAGATTAGGTAAAGCGAATGATAAACTTCGTGGTTTAATCGCTTTCTGCCTGGATGGTCCAATGATGTGCCTCCGATATCCTTCTTCAGCAGAGCTCATGACACACAACATTCATAGGTTGTGTCATCCGAACCAAACCCAAAAATGAGGGCCTTTCGGCCCCCTCACGCTCACGCAAAACCTTTTACCAACTGCGGTTCGGTTTCTGGCTGTTCGACCTGCCATATCCGACCCTGTTTGCTTGGTTCAGAGCCTGACGCTGTTCTGCCTCTGCCATGTGCTGAGCGATCAACTCCTGCAGTTCTTCAGGAACTTCTGCAAGCATCTCATCCTGAAGTACCCGAGCCTGCACCATCTGCTTCTGCTGTACGGCCTGTGCATTCTGCATCACAGGCGCTGTTGCCATTCTGCCCTGCATGGGAGCGGCTGCTACTCTTCCCTGGACTGGGGTTGCAACTCTCGCCTGAACAGGAGCAGACACTCTGGTTTGTGCAGGAGCTGCGACTCTGCCCTGTCTGGGAGCTGCGCTTAGTGCAGCAATACTTACGATAAGAACCACGGCTACGATAATGATTCGCTTCTTGTTCATCTTGACCTCCAGTCAATTTGGTTTGTTGTTTCTGACTGAATAGTCGCACCCCAGCATTGAGGTTGTTTCAACGCTGGGTAAAGATTAGGTAAAGCGAATGACAAACTTCGTGGTTTGATTGCTTTCTGCCTGAATGGTCCAATGATGCGCCTCAACAATGGCTTTCACAATGGAAAGGCCCAGACCGCTTCCCTGTGTTGAGCGGGAGTGTTCCGATCGGCTGAGACGATCGAAGACATGGGGAAGAAACGCGTGGTCGATAGTCCCTTCATTCTCTATGCAAAGCCATGTTGCAAGTTTCTGCGCATCGGTTTCAAAGGTGATGGAGATGGTGCTGTCTGCCTTTCCGTAGCGGATCGCATTGGAAATGAGGTTGTCCAGTGCACGGGTGAGCAACATGCTGTCTGCAACCACAAAGGCTTGGGTAGAGGGGATTCCCAGACACATCCCCCGCTTTGCAGCTTCCGCCTCAAAGCGCGCCTGTAGTTGTGCGAGCAGATCAGAAAGACTGAAACGGGTGGCATCCACCTTGAAATCGGGACTTTCCAGCCTGGTGAGCAACGATAAGCTCTGTATCAGGTTCTCCAGCCGTGCCGTCTCACCAAGCAACAAATCCAGTCTCTTCCGGTCTGCAGTGAAGACACCGTCAGCTATCGCTTCCAACTGCCCTTTCAGCACGGTAACCGGGGTTCGCAGATCATGGGCAATGTCGGCTGTCCACTGCGAACGGAGTCTTTCCTCTTTGGAAAGCGTATGCTGCAAAACCAGGGAAGCATCGGCGATAGTCTCAAACTCAAGCACTTTCTGCTTGGAAAACGAAACGTTGCGCTCACCATTTGCTATGCGCTTGAGTGCTGACGCAAGCGTTTCGCTCTGTCGTTTCAAAGGATACAGCACAAAAAATGCAAGGACCACTGCACCAAGAAATGCAACGAGAAAGGAGATGAGCAACACCTGCCATGCAGCGGAAAGGAAATACCCATTGCCCTCCATTTCTGCAAAAGAGGGAAGATGGGTGGAATACCGGAATGCTACGCTGCCATCAGAAGCAAGAACCGTCTGCCAGTGCTCCGGTTCCGAAAGCCCCATCTGAAGGCCCCTTGCCCTTCCCATGCCACGCTCGGCCGTCCGATAGGTATAGAGCACCCGCCCCAGTGCATCGGTGATGGTCAGGTATGTCGGACTGTACGGAAGCCCCTCAAACGCTTGTTGCAGCGTCTCTTCCGTATCAGGACCATTGCTTTGCCCGACCTCCTCCAAGCGTGTGGTGATATACCGGTTGAGGCTTGTCAGTTCCTGCTCATGCCAGGACTCCATCAATCCATCAAGACCAAAGGCAAGCAAACCGGCAAGCAAGACCATGAAGAGAAGAAAACTGGCTATGACCAGCAACAGATTGAGTTTTGTCAGGCTGAATCGCATATGCATGTTACGGTTTCTCCCTCTCTCCCGAGAAAGAGTAGCCGAAGCCCCGCACGGTCTTGATCCACTCGGCATTTCCCAGTTTCGAACGCAGATTCTTCATATGGGTGTTGATGGTGCGGTCCGATCCATCATGCACATACCCCAGACACTCCCCGAGCAGGCGTTGGCGCGTGATGAGTGTTTTGGCGTTCGAGGAGAGGAAAAAGAGCATCTTCCATTCCAAGGCGGTAAGCGATACATGCTGTGCATCAACACTCACCTCATGCTTGTGCTCATCAAGCATCATGGTATGTTCACCCAGCTTGTATCGGATTCCCTCTTCCTCACCTTTCAGGCTCTTCTGCACCCGCCGCAGGATTGCCTGCACACGCAGGACCAGTTCGCGGGGACTGAACGGCTTGACGATGTAATCCTCACCGCCCAGCTCGAGGCCGGTTATCCTGTCACTTTCCGCCTCACGGGCGGTAAGGAAGAGAAAGGGAATGGCCGGATTGTGCTGGCGAATCTGCTTGGCAAGCTCAAACCCGTTGCCATCAGGAAGCATGATGTCCAGGATCACCAACTCCGGTTGCTTGTAGATCAGGCTTTCCACGACGTTCGCAACCTGGCCGAACTCCTCGACGGTATAGTCGGCAAGCTCCAGATAGGCCTTGATGGTCTCCCGTATTCCTTGGTTGTCTTCAACAAGATAAATCATAGTCAGATGGTAGCCCCAAGACCATGCCAACTCAAGAGCGGCAACTGCATCTTTACCAACTCTTCATATCAGAGTGCTGTCCAACCGCCATCCACCAGCAGCAAGGTGCCGGTCACCATGTCCGCATGGTCGCTGGCCAGATAGAGCACTGCCGAGGCCACATCGTCGATGGTTGCCACCCTTCCCCTGGGAATGTTTGCCAATACCTTGGAAAGGAAAGCTGGATCATCCAGCCGCTCTGCTGTTCCAGGGGTATGGACAAAGGTCGGCCCCACCGCGTTCACGGTGACACCCCTTCCCGACCACTCCACCGCAAGGGTTTTGGTGAGCATGTTGAGCCCTCCCTTCGAGGCGCAGTAGACCGCCTCATGCGGGATGGCAACGACACTTGCCTGACTTGAGATGTTGACGATCCTTCCCTTTCCACGCTCCAGCATTCGTTTCCCTGCTTCCTGGCAGCAGAAGAAGGTTCCTTTCAGGTTGAGATCCATCATCCAGTCCCAGTCTTCCTCGGTGATCTCCTCCGCAGGTATCGGGTTTCCCATGCCGGCGTTGTTCACCAGCACATCGATGGGGCCGAGTTTCTCCTCTATCTGGGCAAAACACTCCCTGATGGAGGAGACTCGCCTCAAATCGAGCCCAAAGACATGGGGCTCGCCGCCTTTTTCCTCGATCTCGGCCTTGACCAAGTGCAGGGTATCGGTATCGCGGGCGGCAAGCGCTACCCGTGCACCTTCTCCTGCCAGGATGGTGGCAAGCCCCCGCCCGATGCCCCTGCTTGCGCCGGTCACCACCACAAGCTTCCCTTCCAAATGCGATCCAAACCTTTGCATGGCAACTCCTTTCCT
>RZYT01000027.1 GCA_009930195.1 Spirochaetia bacterium
CGGAGCTGGTAATAGCGTTTCAGAACACGCAGAGCGCGTAAGGTCACCCATTCACTCTCTTCGCCCTTTGCCCCGATCGGGATGAGCAGGCGATCGCTTGCATAGGTGTTCTCCACCCTCCATCTCCCGTTGTCCTGCTGTTTTGCCTTCACCACTGCAAGGGCTTCTTCCATCCGCTCATCCTTCACCCCCAAGGAGGTGAGGATATCCAGGATTTCGAGGACATCGGTTTGATACATCAGGGGAAAGCCGAAATTGAGCCAACCAGGCTTTGTATTCCGACTGAGATTGTGGCTGCGCTTGTGAATATGATGGATCAAGACAAATTCGACAGCCTTGTCCAAGGTCGTCTTGAGCTCAACGTCCCAGAGTGACGGATCGACTGCGGCAAAAGCTTTGAGGCTCTTCACCACCGCCATATGGCAGGTGTGCTTTCCCCAACACTCCTCGTAGCGGTTGTAGGGGGGAACCTGCGGCTCCACCTCCTCACCATCATTGAAAACCAGAAAATGCACCAGATAAGAGAGCGCTTTTCTCAGCCTTGGGTCATCCTGATATCCCAACCGGCTGAGGCTGTAGACCAAGTTCCCCGTCAGACAGGGAATGACTTCGGTATTCCGCCCTCCCCCAGCCTTGCAGGAGTGCATGGCAAAACCACCATCCGTGCGTTCCTGGGCGTGCTCAAACAGGTACTCTGCATACTCCTCGACCGCAGGAGTGCGCGCAGCACCAAGTTCAGCGAGGGTCAACAGCGACCAGACCAGACCTTTGTACTTGTACACATAGTAGCGACTGAAGGTTTTGTGGTATTCGGATGCTTCCATCAAGCCAAGCAAAGCAGGGACATATCCCACCTGTGGTATCTGCTCTTTCTCGTTGTCGAGCTGGGGATTTCCCGGCTTCTGGTCAAGAATATCCCTTTGTGTGAAATAACGAATCGAGGGACTGACACTTGCGAGCAGCCAATCGATGGGGTCTGCTTTCAGCTGTGTCTTCCAATCCATCAGCGGACATCCTGATGCAGACGAATCGAAACCAGGGTCTCGACATCTGACAAGATAGAGCAGTCCTGCACCTCAATCATCAACCAGCGTCCCATGGGCATCGCACGTGCAGCTGCGTACAAATCAACAACATACGGGCTCAGTTGCCCTTCGGTGACAAGGCGGGCAACAGGAGATTCCTCCTTTGCCCCGATGACCACCAAGGCGATGAAAAAATCCTGCATCGGGTAGAGGGTGCACAAGGCCTTCCCTCCCTTACCGTACTTCACGTTCCACCCAGGTTGTGCAGCGCAGGAGCTATAGGACAGGGCAGCCTCTTTTCCGCTCAAATCTGAGAGAAAGGCATTCAGTTCATCCCACAGGACAACACCCTTTCCGATAAAAGTGCGTATATCCTGCCAAGCTGGCTTCCGATCCTCTCCAAAAGCTTCACACCATTGCATGGAAATACCCCCAAATCTGAAGACATGTGTTTGTCCAGTATACACCTACACACGCGCCTGTAAAGGGAGCTACCGCAAGAATAACCTTGTTGGGAGAAAAGAATCAGGCCAATTCGTAATCGAGCTTGAGAACGATATTCTGCGAGTAGTCGCCGAAGTGTTCACCGAACAGGCTCACACCCCCAATGAATTCTGCGTCTTCCTTGATACCGATTCTCACGCTGATGAAACACTGATCCTTGATATGGAGGTCATCAATGACCGTTGGGGAGAGTTCAGCATCATCAAGGAAACTTCCTTCGTGGGAGACTACCCAACTCTTGAGCAAACCATATTGGTTCAATGATTCGGGCCACCAGGAAGGGTTGAATTTTCCTCTTCTGCCCCCCAGATCACCAGGGCTGGTCCAGGTTCCCACTTCCACGTCGTTGATCCAGACGGTGATGTCGCTCGGCCAATCATTGCGGTAGAAAGGAGCCTCACTGCAGGACTCAAAGGAGAGATCGAGTCGCTTCAGCTTCCCACCATTGACAACAGTGTTGGGGAAACGATACTCAACGTACCCTTTGTAAAACCACAGCAACTGAGCCGTGGTGTGTTCGGAAAAGTAGAACGAGCACGGTTGGTCAAAAATGCCGATTGCACTCTTCTCGCTGACAATGCCACAGGTGGGGTGTATCTCGCAGTCGGCATAATTGCCCACCGGCATGTCCAAAACAACGGAGTGTTCCTTGTTCTGCTGCGCCTGTTCGAGCAACAACTTGACCACAACCCGGTCACAGGCACGGATACTGACTTTCATCGAACCGCGGATGCCTGGTTGCGACTCGGTGGACAAAAGCCCTGCATGTTCCAGGATCCTCACATTGAGGGCAGCCGTAGAGGTGGGGAGATTCAGCTGTTCGGCGATCTCATTCACACTCAGACTGCGTACATTCAACAACTCAAGGATGTTGATCCTTGCCTCATTTGCAAGTGCCCGTGCAATACGAAGCATTTTTTTCTTGTCAGTGAAATCAAGAAAAATTTCCTGTAACATCCTTTGCCACTCTCCTGTACGCTCAACACTCTAGCATAAAAAGTGGAAATGGATAACCTTTGATGCACGGAGGAGGAAATTATCCTCAGTCAAGGATCAAATCGACGTACCTGAGTTTCTCAACCGGCTTGCCGTCACTGATCCTGCTGATGCCTCCAAACCAGGCCTCACTGCAGGCAAGGATGAACTCGGGGTCCT
Organism: Spirochaetia bacterium; assembly: GCA_009930195.1. Classification (GTDB taxonomy): domain Bacteria; phylum Spirochaetota; class Spirochaetia; order Sphaerochaetales; family Sphaerochaetaceae; genus Sphaerochaeta. Next base: position 2,685 of record RZYT01000027.1, read on the forward strand.
CAATGGGGAATGATGACGCTGAACCGATGACACAGTCGATGGCACACATCGGACAGCGAAGCGTTCGCTCTCTGGGAGGCTTTTCCTCGATCCAATGGAGTTTTTCCTCCTGACTCGGATCGAAGCTATGCCCGCAATAGAAACAGGTGCAACGCTCACTGTGCACGATTGCAGACTCATTGGCGAAGGTAGCCTCATGGGCTTTCCTGATGTAATCAGATGAGAAGCGGCTGCTCACAAACGGCTCTGTTCTTTCTGTCGTTTTTGGTATCATCAGGTACTTACCTTCCATCCATCCTCGATCAACAGCTCGAGGGTTTCGTAGGTTGCCTGCAGGCTGTCATGCTCATACTCATAGACACGAAAGCAATCCGAGAGGGCATCCTCAAGCTTGATGTACCCAAACCGACCATCAAGATGATCGAGCGTACATCCTTTGTTTATTCCTGTCAGGGAAAAACTGAAGGCGACAATATCCACATTGCGGATAATGGTCCGGGTCAATGCTTTTTGCTCTTCACTCCAGCATTTCATGCGTTCCTCCTCCTTGGTTCATGTACAGCATACCCACCTCTCTGTGACACAGAGTGTCTCAAGGAAGAGAATTCTCCACAAACCAAGCCAACAGGCCACCCTCTTTCCTTCGTCCCAAATTTAGGCGATACTATTTCTTGCATGCACAGGGCATGCGACGAGGAGGCATGCAATGCACACACCCCACACCCTTATTACCTGCATTGTCAACAAAGGCACTGCAGAGGAAGTCATGGATGCGGCACGAGCTGCAGGCGCCACCGGCGGAACCATCCTCCCGGCTCGCGGAACCGGCAAGGAAGAGGATGTACGATTCTTTGGATATCCGCTTGTACCCGAAAAGGACATGCTGCTGGTCTTGGTGGGAGCCGGACTGACCGGCAAGGTGCTTGAAGCCATCAAGGAAGTCCCCTCGCTCAAGGAACCCGGCTCAGGCATCGCATTTTGTGTCGATGTCGAACGCTTTATGACCTTTGGTGATCCTGAGACTCTTTAGGAAGACGCAACAGCAAGCCCAAGACCAGACAGATTGCGCTGACGATCAGAATTCCCATTCCAACCCCAAAGCGTGTACTCAACCAACCCAACAGGAGGGCAATTCCTGCTGCAAAGAGGGATTCTGCCTGTGACTCAACCGACAGCCCCGAAGCAAGGGATGTTTGTTCCATCCGCTCACTGACGTAGGCGATACCCATCGGTTTTCTCAGATTCTCCAGGATATAAATACCCAGATAGAGTATGACCGCCAACGTAGCGTAGGTGAGATGGAGCATAAGTCCGCTTACCAGCCCGAGGGCAATACCCACAACCAACGTGATGTTCAACGGGGTTGCCAGATCCCCAAACCGGTCGGCGAACTTGCCTGAGCGGCTTGAGGCAAAGGCTGTGGCGCCATACAGCAGCGAGTAGACGACACCCACGATGAGTGCTGTGCGTTTTTGGTCCTCATAGGCAAGGAGGATGGGAAGGGCAAGCGCAAAGGTCTGCAGGATTGGCTGGAGATAGTCCTTGAAAGCCTTGTAATACCCACTGAACAGGGCCTGGCTGGAGATGGTCCTGATCATGGAAACGTGTTTGAACGTAGTGAGCAGGGAAGAGAATACTGTTTTGAACTCCTTGCCGATGGAAGATAGCTTTGCCCGCTTCCGGCCATCCAGTTCCTTGGGATAGGAGAGTATGAGGAAGAGATTCAGCACATAGGGAATGATGGTGAACAGGAAAATCGGGGCATACGAACCACTGTAAAAGACCAACAGGGCTGCAATCAGTGCTGAGAGGGCGGCTCCTCGTTGGGACCAGGCCCTGGTATGGCCGTAGTAGTGGGTCTTTTGGTCCTCCCAGCCTTTGATGCGCAGGTAGTCGAAGATCATGGCCTTATGGGTGCCGGTACGGAAGGCATCACCGAAGGCATAGGCAACCATGGCCCCCAGCAACACCAGATACTGGTTTGCCAGGTAAAAAAGAATGAAGGCGGCAATGTAGAACAAGAAGGAGAAGGCCATGGTAATGCGTCTTCCCACACTGTCAGCGAAAATCCCAGACGGAATTTCGGTGATGTTGATCAGGATCTCCCGCACTGCATAGAGACTGCCGATTTCCACATAGCTGAGCCCCTTTTCAAGAAAGACCAACATCATGAACGGTTCATAGAACCGAAGATCCTTGAGAAACCCATATGCACAGAACTTGGCATACTGCACATTTTTGGAAAACACTTCCTTGCCCATGCTCCAATCACCCTTCCTGTTTTCTGTACTGAAGGCAAGTATAGTCCTTACAAACGAGGCTTTCCAGTGGAAGTACGGACAATGAGGCGATTCTGATACTCAATACGGGTCACCGCTCCTGATTCCAGTGTCCTGGGCATTTGTGCAGACATCTTCTCGCAGAGCAAGCGTACTGCACTCTTGCCCCCCTGGATGATGTAGTGCTCGACACTGGTAAGGCCGACACCCAAAAAAGACGACGGGTAAATGTTGTCGAATCCGCAGACGCTGTAGTCGGCTGGAATCGAAAAGCCTGCATCCTTGATGCCATCAATCACCCCGTACGCAACCATATCGTTGATAGCTACCATGGCTGTCACCCCAGGGGCTTCCTTCATGCAGCGCTTTGCGAGCAGATAGCCGGTCTGATGCTCAATATCGACGGTGTTCAATTCTGTCAGGGAGGGAATCTCAGAGGTGAAAAGGGAAAGCTTGGCCCCATCCCCATACTGTTTGACCTGAGCCTTCAAGCCCTCAAAGCGCCTTACCCGCGCACTGTGCTCGCTGTTGAGACTGGTGGAGAGGTAGGCGATATGGCGGTGTCCAAGATCGAGCAAGTGCTTGGCAACCAAGGTGCCGGCATTGAAGTTGTTCACGTCCACCGTATCCAACCCAAGTTCATTCTGCTTGTCACCCACCGCCACCACAGGAACCGTCTTGTTCAGCTCCCTGACCAGTTCAGGTTGCTGGGGTATCATGGCGAAAATGACACCCCCCACCATGGGGTCCTTGGCAAAGGCACAAACACGCTTCTCTTCTTCGGTATCCCAGTACGTGGTGAAAAGCATCGTACCCAGTCCCTTCACTTTCGCTTCCTGCTCCATTCCCTGGATGATGGTGGCGAAGTATGGGTTGATTACCGATGGACAGACGATCACCACCACCTTGCGGTCCTCCCTCACGTGCTTGCTTACATAGCCCAACTCCCTGCTGGCCTGGTACACCGCATCGATGGTGGCATCGGAAAAACGGGAGAGGCTCTTCGAGGCAAGAATCATCGATACACTGGCTGCTGAGATACCAACCCGGTCTGCAATATCACGAAGGGTAACCTTTTTAGCTTTCATCTGAACTTCCTCATTATGGCAACTGCTAAAAGTTAAGCATTGTTAAGCAAATAACGCAAGAAAATTATTCATTGATTTCTCATAATTTTCACATAGGTTTTCCTGTATCTTGCCAAAGAAGCAAAAAATATTTTTTGACTTTTGCAGGAACGTCCCGTACACTGCAGAAAAAGGCGTTGTAGAATGATGCTCAGTTTTTAGTAAACTTTGCTTAATTTAGTTCTACAAGATCACAAAACATTCAGGAGGAAAGAATGAAAAAAGCACTGTTTATCCTGTTGATCCTGGTCGTAGCCCTTATGCCGATCATGGCTCAGGGAACCAAGGAAGCTGCAAGCGAGGACGACTACAAGCTCGTTCTGAGAATGAGTCACGTGTTCGCACCGAACGAACAGCTCACCAAGTCTCTTGAGATTGTCATCAACAACATCAAGGATCGCACCAATGGAGCCATCGAAATCCAGCACTATCCGCAGAGCCAGCTCGCAGTCTACAAGGACGGCGTTGAGCAGGTTGCCCGTGGTGCAGACTTCATTTCCGTTGAGGACCCCTCATACCTCGGTGACTATGTAGCCGACTTCAATGCACTGGTAGGCCCGATGCTCTACAAGAGCTTTGATGAGTATGAGTACATGATCCAGACCGATCTGGTGAAGGGCATGCTGAAGGAACTGGAAGACAAGCACAGAATCAAAGTCTTGGCTCTCGACTACATCTTTGGTTTCAGGAACATGAAGACCAACAAGCTCATCACCACTCCTGCAGACCTGAAGGGCATGAAGATCCGCACCCCCGGAAGCCAGCTGTTCATCGACACCATCAACGCTATGGGCGCTACTGCAACCCCGCTTGGGTTTGCTGAAACCCTCTCTGCCGTGCAGCAGGGTGTTGTTGACGGGCTTGAAGGAACGATGGATGCATATGGCTCCAACGGCAGCGCTGAAGTAGCAAAGAACATGGCTCTCACCCAGCACTTCCTCGGAACCTGCGGTGTGTACATCAACGTGGATGTCTTCAACAGGATTCCTGCAAAGTACCAGACCATCATCCAGGAAGAGTTCACCGCTGGTGCCAAGCACATGATCGGCGAGATCTCCAACAACTATGAAGCCACCAAGGCTCGCCTTGAAGCAAAGGGCAACAAGTTCAATGAAGTTGACAGTGCTGCTTTTGCCAAGACCGTCGATGTGGTGTACGCGAACATGAAGGGTGTAACCCCCGGTATCTATCAGATTCTTCAGAACGAACTGGCAAAGATGCCCAAGTAAGTTTGTTTGTCCTGTACAGGCCGAAGATGAGGGTGTACAACCCGTTCTTCGGCCTGTACCATGTTTTTCAAGGAGAACATACCGATGCCCCAAGCCCTCAAGAAGGTTTTATCCAACTTCGAACTCATTCTGGCAAGCACCTGTATCATAGTCACTACCAGTCTTGTCATGCTCAACGTAATCCTGCGTTATTTCTTCAGGACCGGTCTTTATTGGTCTGAAGAGGTTGCAACCGCCTGCTTTGTATGGTCCGTCTTCATCGGAGCCGCTGCAGGATACAAGCACAAAGCCCATGTCGGGGTTGATATGCTGGTCAATCTTTGTCCCCCCACCCTCAAGAAGATTGTCACCATCGTTGTCGATCTGATCCTGCTTCTGATCAACGGCTACATCACCTATATTGCCGTCATCTATCTCTCCCTCTCGTATAAGAAACCCACTCCTGTGTTGGGTATCTCAACCGCATACATCAGCTCATCCATCCTGGTGAGTTTTGCCCTCATGACCATCTATGCCGTCTATTTCCTGATACAGGATATACGGACACCCAAGGAAGGAGGTGCCGCATGCTAGCTTATCTGCCCATTCTGCTGGTCTTCATTCTCTACTTCTCCAGCATCCCCATCGCCTATGCTCTCTTTGGTTCCTCTCTCTTTTATTTTGCACTCATCGATACCAGCAGCCCGGTTGACCTGATCCTGCAGAAATTCGTGACCAGCACCCAATCCTTCCCGTTGTTGGCCATCCCCTTCTTTGTCATGGCCGGCTCGATCATGAACTACGCAGGTATCAGCAAGAAGCTGATGCAATTTGCAGACGTGCTTACCGGTCATATGGCCGGCGGTCTTGCCCAGGTGAACGTTCTTCTGAGCATGCTCATGGGTGGTGTCTCCGGCTCTGCAAATGCTGATGCAGCCATGCAAAGCAAGATGCTCGTCCCAGAAATGGAAGCTCGCGGCTACGATCGTGCATTTTCCACGGCCATCACGGCAGCCTCCTCTGCGGTCACCCCTGTCATCCCCCCTGGCATCAACCTCATCATCTATGCCCTGATTGCAAACGTCTCGGTCGGACGCACCTTCATGGCAGGATACCTTCCCGGCCTGTTGATGACGGTCAGCCTGATGGTGGCGGTAGCCATCATCTCCAAGAAGCGCGGATACCAGCCGGTTCGTGAGAAGAAAGCCGGTACAAAAGAGATTCTGCACCAAGCGTTGGATTCCGTCTGGGCCCTGCTCTTCCCCTTCGGCATCATCCTTGGCCTGCGTGTCGGCATGTTCACCCCCTCTGAAGCTGGGGCGGTTGCTGTCTTCTACTGCATCATCGTCGGCAAGTTCATCTACAAGGAACTGGGCAAGGAGCATTTCATCCCGGTTCTCAAGGAAACAGTCTTCGGGACCGCAGGGGTCGTGCTGATCATCGTCTCGGCCTCGGTCTTCGGCTACTACCTGAACTGGGAACGCATCCCCCAGGCAATGACAAGCCTGCTCCTCGATATCACCCAGAACAAGTACCTGATGCTGATGATCATCAACATTCTCTTCCTGTTCATGGGCATGTTCCTCGAAGGAGGGGCTGCCATGATCATCCTTGCCCCGCTGTTGGTGCCGGTGGTGACCAAGCTTGGTGTGGATCCGGTGCATTTCGGCTTGATCACTATCGTAAACATCATGATCGGTGGGCTCACCCCACCCTTCGGCTCGATGATGTTCACCTGTTGCAGCATCACCAAGTGTAAGCTGCAGGACTTTGTGAAGGAAGTCATTCCCTTCATCATCGCCCTGCTCATCTCATTGTTGCTCGTGACCTACATACCGGCCATCAGCCTCATTCTTCCCAACATCCTGTATGGGACGATCTAACGAAGGAGTCAACTATGCACGTTTTTGCACACAGAGGATATAGCGGCGCGTATCCTGAGAATACCATGCTAGCCTTTGAGAAAGCCCTCGAATGCGGCTGTTACGGCATTGAACTGGATGTCCAGCTTACCAAGGATGGAGAGGTGGTGGTCATCCATGACGAGATGGTCGACCGTACCACTGACAAGACCGGCCGCGTCTGGGACTACACACTGGCTGAACTGCAGACCTGCAATGCAGGGGCCGGGACAGCGTTTGAAAACCAGAATCTCACCATTCCTACCTTTGAGGAGTATTGCAGCTGGGTTGCAACCACCGATCTTGTCACCAACATCGAGCTGAAAACCAGCATCATCTACTATCCTGAGATAGAAGAGAAAACCTGGGAGATCATCAAGCGTCACAAGCTGGAAGAGAAGGTTCTCTTTTCTTCGTTCAACCACCTTTCGCTTGCCGCCATCAAGGCACTTGCTCCTGGAGTACCCTGTGGGGCCTTGGTGCCCGAGTCCGGGCTGGTGAACGCGGGCTACTGCGCAAGCAAATTTGGATTTGAGTGCTATCATCCGGCCTACTGCACCATCGATGCGGCATCTGTGGCCGAATGCCATGAATACAACATCCAGGTGAATGTCTGGACGGTGAACAGCATGGATGCATTGGAGAACTGTTATGCATGGGGTTGTGACGGTGTGTTCACCAACTATCCTGCGGTCTGCAAGGCGTACATAGAAGCAAAACAAGCCAACTGACCATAAAACCTTGAGGGGTTGCCGAGTCGGCAACCCCTTCTTTTTCATCGCTTCCTCACACTTGTCGGTGGACAAGGCTTCTCTGGCTGGAGTATATTTTAAACAGAGAGGAAACGAGTGTCCAAAAAACCGCTGTTTATCCGCCTCGCCCAGCCTACCTACGGTGCATACCTTTTGCGCCATCATCATATCCAAGCCGTTGGCATGGAACAGCTTTCCCATCTTGCCCCCCCGTTCTTGGTCATGGGCAACCATGTTCATACCTTCGATCCTTTTTTCGTCTCCGCTGCCTCGCCGATCCATATCCGTTGGGTGGCCGGTGCTTACCTGTTCAAGATGCGTGGGCTCAGGCCCCTGATGGAACGTTGGATCCAAGCCATTTCCAAACAACAAGGACGCAGCGACCTGTACACCATCAGGACCATCTCAGAAGCCCTGAAACAAGGCGATGTGGTGGGGCTTTTCCCTGAAGGGACCCGCAGTTGGGATGGGGAACCGGTAGGCTTTGACATGGCCATTGCCAAGCTCGTGAAAATCTTCAAGGTTCCCATCGTCCTGCTCAATCTTGAGGGTCTTTATGGTCTGAGACCCCGCTGGGCACGAAAGCGCAGAAAGGGAACGGGAACCATCAGGGTGGTTGAGATTCTCTCAGCTGAAGATCTCGGCAAGCTCTCTGTAGAAGAGCTTTATGATCATCTTACCAAGGTACTCGGCCACTCAAACCGGGAATATCAGAAGGAAAATCCTTCGACGTATCAGGGAAACAGGCTGGCCGAGGGCCTTGAGCAGTTGCTCTATCTCTGTCCCGACTGTCACCACGTCAGCACCCTTTCAAGCAAAGCAAACACCATTACCTGTACATCCTGCTCCTATGAGGCAACCCTTGATGCCTTCGATCAGCTTCACATCCACAAAGGCGAGCATGTATTTGCGGATGTTGCAGCGTGGCACGCATGGGAGAAGAAAATCATCACCAGCGAACAAGGAACAGACTTGGTGTATCCGGAAGATCAGGGAGTGCTCTTCCAGAAAGGGGAAGAGAGGCGCCTCCGCACACTCTCCAAGCATTTCACCCTCCATATGGAGGCAGAAGGCTTTACCCTGAAGACAAAAGAGGGTCAGACCTATCAGTTTGCTTTCCCAGATATAGGATCCATGATCATCAACGCAAAGAATACCGTGGAACTGTTTCACAACCAGCAACTCTATCGTATTCGCATCCAGCAACGGGGCTCCATTCTCAAGTATGTGGAACGTTACCAAGCACGCCAAAAGGGAGAATCAGTATGAACTGGAATTTTTTCTACCATATCGGAATCATTTCGCTCTCACTTCTGCTTGCGGCCTTGTTGCGTGCACGGATCCGGTTCTTCCAACGATATCTCATCCCTTCCCCGATCATCAGCGGCATCCTGCTCTTGGTCTTCTACAACTTCATTGCCCCTTTCTTCGGCCTTAAGAACGACTTTCTTGGTGAGATTGTCTATCACCTGCTCAATATCAGCTTCATCGCCATGCTCCTGCGGGTGACCCCGAAACAGAAGAAAGATGGAAAAGGACGCAGAACCCTCGCAGCCAATGTGACTGCTGTGATGGGACAGTACGGCCTGCAGTGCTTCTTCGGCTTGCTGTTCACTGCCATCATGATTGCCACCTTCAAACCAGATCTCTTCCCTGCCTTCGGTTTCACCCTACCGCTTGGATTTGAACTTGGACCCGGTCAGGCATACTCCATCGGCATCGGTTGGGAGAAGATGGGCTTCCGCGGAGGCTCTTCGGTAGGACTCACCATGGCCGCCATCGGCTTTCTCATCGGTTCCTTCGGCGGGGTCGTGTTGATCAACCAAGGGTTGAAACGAGGATGGATCGGCAAGGAGAGTGCACAGCGCATCAATGACAGAAGCGTACGCACTGGGTTCTTCAGCCGTCTTGATACCGAGCGCCCGATAGGTTCCTATCTCTCCACCGACGGGGAGTCGTTGGACTCGCTCACCTACCATGTAGCCCTCGTGATGGCCACCTATCTGATCAGCTGGGCCTTTCTCAGCGGCCTTACGGTACTGCTCAACCTCATAGGTCCCTTGGGTTCTGATCTGGCGGAAAGCCTGTGGGGTATCAACTTTGTCTTCAGCTCCTTCTGTGCCATTGGGGTAAAGCTCATCATGCGTGCATTCAAGGTGGAAACCACTATCGACAATGCTACCTGCAACCGCCTCAGCGGACTTTCGGTTGACCTGACCGTTGCCTCATCGCTTGGGGCCATCTCCTTGGTCTCAATCCAGGGCTACTGGATCCCCATTCTCATCCTCACCCTGCTCGGTATGTTCATCACCTTGGTCATCCTGCCTTGGTACTGCTCACGCATCTACGACGACCACCAGTTCTTCAGGATGCTGGTCATCTACGGAACTGCCACCGGAACACTTCCCACGGGACTGGCCTTGCTCAGGGTGGTCGACAAGGAGTTCGAGACCCCTGTCGCCACCGACTATCTCTACTCGGTGGGTATTGTCTTCATCTTGGCCATCCCCATCATCCTCAGCGTCAACCTGCCGGCTTTCAGCGTAACCCACAACAATCCCATACTCTTCACCTTTGCCATACTGATCAGCGCCTTCTATATGCTTGCCTCTTTTGTCTCTTACCTGCTCATTGCAAAGAAGCGTTCCTTCGCCAAGGCAGGAACACTGTTCTATACTGAGTAGCAAGCACCATCAATACAGGAACGGAAAGCTCTGGGTGTCCCCTAAAAGCACACGCAGAGCTACCTTATGTTCCTTCGATACTTTCTTTCTTTTTTGCTGTGTTTCCACTACAATACCAAACAGTTCACAGCAAGGATGTCATGCATGAAAAGACTGGTTCTCCTCGTAGCAACATTGCTCATTTGTGTCTCTCTCGCTGCCCAGAGTTCCCCCTCATCACGTATGATACCCCTCTCATCCCCTCTCTACGGACAAGTCGATACTCTTTACCGGCTTGCAGGGCTTGCCCTCCCCTCTGCATCCCGTCCCTGGAGCACCCAGGAAGCGAGACAGATCCTTTCCACCATTACCGAACTATCCGAGTATCAGGAACTGGCAAAAAAAGCTTGGCAGAACATCGAGGAGACCGAGCTCAAACAAATCTCCCCCACCTTCGGCTACCTGCTCTCCACCACCGTGAATCTGGAGGGATATGCCCATACCAATCCCACTCAGTTCAAGACACCCTCCGACTGGCTCTACAGTGTCGATGAACGAAAGCCGCTCTTCCGCTTCACCATGGAGATGGACTTCTCCGACCGTCTCTACTTCTCCACCTCCGTAGACCTTGGAGTCTCCTCACAACGTGATGGAGACATAACCGACAGCACAACTACCATAGGAGCGTTTAAACTTGGTAATGTTTCCTTGCTGCAAACTGCCTACCGCTACCAGAAATACCTCCTGCCCAATATTCCCCTATCGGGTTCAGACAACATGCTCGCCGACTGGCCACGCGAATCGCAACTCTCGTTGGCAGGCGACTGGTGGTCTCTTACCACCGGAAGGGGTGCACTGAGCTGGGGAAGCGGACAGAGCGGAAATCTGGTACTGGGCAGCCATATCACCAACCACAACCACCTCAGGGCAAGCTTCTTCGCCGAGCAAGCAAAGCTGGAACTACTGTACCTCTTCCTCCCAAATCCTACTGGAGAAAGCAATTCCTCGTCCACAGACCCTATCCAACGTCTGTTTCTCGGCCATCGCCTCGAAGCCCAGCCTACCTCTTGGGCTCGGATAGCGATCACCGAGAATGTGATGTATCAGGGGAGCACCCTCACCTTGGCCTACCTCGACCCCACCTACATCTACCACAATCTGTACGATTCAAATCACCTCAATGCAATTGCAAGCCTAGAAGTTGATCTTGCCATCCGGCCTTCTCTCTCCTTGCACGGCCAGTTTGCCTTGGACCAGTTCCAGCTGCCCAATGAGACCTCCACCATTGCCAACGCCCTTGCAGGCCTGGTCAACCTCTCCTACAGCTGGGAGAAGCAGGGATTCTGGACAGCAAGTGCTGAGGCTGCTACCACCGACCCAGCCATGTACCGAAGAGAAGGAATAGACTTCCTGGTTGCTAGAGGACTGCACAACAATGGCAACCCGGTAATCATCGACTACCTTGGCTACCAGTATGGTTCGGACAGTCAGGTCTTTGCCCTTTCTCTTGCCTATGACAACCTGACCAACCTGAAATTGTTGCTCAGCACCACCCTGCACCGGCAGGGTGAGGTTGACTACCTCACTTCGCACAACACCGCAGATGACAACGATCTCCAACCGAATAAGAAAGGACCTGCACCCTATGGCCCCACCGTCAAGGAGACCTTGGTGGTAGGAATCAAGTGCACCTATACCCCCACTTGGGAGAAGAACATCTCCTTCTTCTCCCAGATAGATTGGATCGGAAGGCGCACCTATACCAAGGCTACCAAGTCAGGCTCCGACCACAGAAGCGACCTGCAGTTGAGCCTGGGCTGTTCATTCACGTTCTAAGGGAAATGAGTGCCTTGTCCAAAAGCCTAAGCAGGGTGTAGAGATCTGCTTCCTGTAAGCTGCCGCTGTGCTTCAAGCACGCAAGGAGCTGGCCATCGAGGGTCCTGGCAGGGATGCGGGCTTGCTTGCCCTTCTCGGTGAGAAACACGCAGGCAGAGCGTGCATCCGCTGGATTCTCCTTTCTTAGAATGAAGTGTTTCTTCTCCAATCCTACTACCAGAACTGTGATGGGAAGGCCCTCCTTTCCCAATCGTTTGGCCAACTGCTTGGAGGCAAGCCCATCCTCCTTCCAGAGAATCTGGAGCGCCTGGTATTCAGCAAGCGTCAGATCATAGGGCTCCAGAAGAGCCGCAAACGCAGCCTGCATCTGTGCATTGAAGGAGCAGAGTGTAGTGAGCAACTGCTCACCAAGATTCTTGTCAGTGTACATGCTTCCATGGTGGCCAATGCACGACTAAAAAGCAAGCACCAGAAACCTTCCTTTGCAAAACGCAACGTAAGGTTTGTGGAAGAAAAAGCTGACGTAAGCATGCTTAACGTTAGATATTTCTTTCCTAATACAGAAATTAGCCTCTGTTTCGCTTGCCCTTTGCAACCCAAAGGCGTTAGTATCTGACCGGACCAACCCTCATGAAGATACAAAGAAACTGGAAAACCAAACCCTACCTACTTGTTCTTCCCGCCCTGCTCTTGGCAGTGGTGTTCGCCTATCGTCCCTTCGTCATCACCATTCTGAATAGTTTCCACACAGTCAATTTGGGGGGTATTCGCATGCAGTTCGTGGGAGTGGAGAATTACCACCGCCTCTTTGGAAGCGAATCCTTCCAGGCCAGCCTTTCCAACACCCTGCGCTTCACACTCTTTTTTGTGCCCACCAATATCATCATCTGCCTCTCTGCCGCCTTACTTTCCAACAGGGAGGGAAAGCTTGCAACCCTCAACCAGATTTTCTTCTTTCTTCCCATGGCAGTGGGGCTGTCCAGCGCGATGATGATCTTCAAGATGATGTTCAATCCCTCCATCGGAATCATCAACCAGCTGTTCACCACCGATATCCAGTGGTTCAACGACCCAAAGGCAGCGATGGCACTGCTGGTCATCGCAGGCGTGTACCTGGATATCGGCTTCAACTTCCTGTTGCTCTCTGCAGCTCTTCGCAATGTCCCCAAGGAACTGGTCGAGGTGGCAACCCTTGAAGGTGCGGGAGCAATGGGGCTGTTTCGGTATCTCCAATTGCCCCTCATTGCGCCAACACTCGTCTTTGTCCTGATGACCAACATCAAGGATGCCATGCTCATCTCTTCCCCAGTGCTTATTCTCACCGAAGGAGGCCCCTTCCGTTCAACCCAGACCCTGGTCTACCAGATGTATCTGGAGGGGTTCAAGAGTGGAAACTATGCCATGGGTTCAGCCATCGCTACCGTTGTGTTTTTGCTTACCTTCACCATCCTGCTCTCCTTGTTGCACCTCGAGCGGAGGAGGGTCTACTACCAATGAGAAAACTTGTTGCCCTTGCCGCCACTCTGCTTTCGCTGGTCATCTTTTTCCCGATTTTCTACTCGATCAGCGCATCATTTTTCACCTATACCGACTTCACCAGCATTCCGGTACGCCTGTTCAGCAGCGCCCCTACCTTTGATAACTACCGAAGAGCATTCACCGAGTCGAAGCTGGATCGTTTCCTGTTCAACTCACTGGTTACTGCCAGCCTTGGGACAATGCTTCGCATGACCATCAGTGTCCTTGCCGCCTATACCTTCTCCTTCTTTACCTTCAAAGGAAGGGATGTGCTCTTTGTACTGGTGGTGGCAACCATGCTCCTTCCTTCCGATGCACTCCTCATCGCCAACTTTTCCACCATTCGCAGCCTGAGGCTGACAGATTCGTACCTCGGCATCATCGCCACATCCTTGCTGGCCCCCACCCACATCTTCATGCTTCGCCAATACTTCAAGACGGTGAGCCCGGAGTATCGGGAAGCGGCCATCCTGGAAGGGTGCAGCGACACACGCTTTCTCACCACCCTTCTGATTCCCATCAGCAAGGCGGTGGTCATCACGCTGGCCATCCACTCCTTCTCCACCATCTTCAATGACTACCTCTGGCCGCTCCTGGTCACCAACCGGGAAGGAATGCGTACCGTTCAGGTAGCGCTCACCATGCTCGGCTTTTCCGAGAACCTTGACTATGGGCCTCAGTTTGCCGCCATTGCCCTTTTGATGACACCGATTCTCATCACCTTTGTGGTGATGCACAAACCTATCCAAACCAGCGTGAGCACACGCTTTGCCGGGAGATGAATATGAGACGTTTACTTATCATTGCACTGCTAGTTTTCAGTACGGTTCAGGGCCTTGTTGCCCTTGGCGCCACCGAAGAGCCCCTTGGCCAGGTCAAGACCATCACCTGGTGGCATTCAAACAGCGGCTTGGCAGGCAAGGCCTCCGATGCTTTGGTCGAATCATTCAATGCGACCGTAGGCAAGGGAAAAGGCATCCAGGTCCAGGCTGTCTACCAAGGAAAGTCCAACGATGTCCTTACCAAGACCAAGGCAATCCTTCAGTCAACCACTACCAGCGATCTGCCCGATCTGGTGCAGCTGGACGGTTCTGCAGTGCTGGATATCCGAGACCAGAACCTGTTGATCGCCATGGAAGACCTTGCAAAGGCTGACGGGTACGACCTGGCAAACATCATTGAAGCCGCACGCTTGTCGGTGACCTACAAGAACAAGATGATCGCCATGCCGTTCAACAGCTCAACCATCCTGCTCTACTACAACAAGACAGCGTTTGATGAAGCAGGCATCACAGAGGCTCCCAAGACCCTGAAGGAGTTGGGAACCACCGCAAAGGCCTTGGTCAAGACCGATGAGAAAGGCAAGACAACCCGCTATGGCTTTGCCAATGTTCCCACCACCTATGAATTGATCGTCTGGCTGGGACAGCAGAATGGGCTGAGCTATCTGACCGATGAGGAGAACGGGCATACAGGAGCCCCTACAAAGGTGCTCTTCAACGAGAACGGGACGATGGTGAACTTCCTTTCCCGCTGGAAGGAGCTCTATGCAACAGGGGCTGTGGAAAACCTCACCAGTGACCTCAATGGGGCCTTTGCCAGCGGCAGGGTTGCCATGATCGTGGCATCCACCAGCAACCTGACCACCATCTTCTCCATGGTCGGCGACCGCTTTGAGGTTGGCGTCGCCAACTTCCCGATGGTCGATGAGAAAGCCACCGGTGGGGTGAATGTCGGAGGAGGCGCCATCTACGCCATGGACAACGGCTCTGGAAACCAAGCCGCTGCCTGGGAATTCGTCAAGTTCGCCACCAGCGCAGAGGAACAACTGAAGTGGCATGTTGCCACCGGCTACTTCCCGGTGCATCAGGATACCTACACCCTGCAAGCCTTCGAACAGCATCTTGTAGAGAACCCGCACTACGGGGTTGCGATCAGGCAGCTGATGGCAAGCAATCCGAAGATGCAGGGCATCTGGGTACCCAGTGCTTACCAGATCTACTACGCCTTCCAGAGCGGGATCCTCAAGATGCTCGAACAGGACCTGAGTGCTGAACAGACCTCTGCGGCCTTGGAAAAGGAAATCAACAGCTACTTCTCCGAATTCCTCAGGATGCAAGGCCAGTGAGAATAGCCACCAGCACCAACCTCATCAGCTTCAACCGCGATGGATCGAAGACCGAAATGGTCCACCTGTTGCCCCTCTATGCCAAGGAGGGGTTTCGGGTCCTCGATCTCAACCTCTGCGAGATGCTCAATCCAGACGCAAGGCTTGCGGGGGAAGCCTGGAAGGAGTATGTGCAGCGCTTGGGTCAGCTGAAAAACCAGCATACCCTGGTTTTCAACCAAGCCCATGCTCCCTATGCAAGAAATGGGGAAATTCTGGAAGAGATGCTCACACGCTCACTTCAGATCTGCCTCACCCTTTCCATCCCCATCCTGGTGGTGCACCCGATACCCGGTAGCATTGAGGAGAACCACAATGCGTTTCTCCCCTACCTCAAGGTAGCTGAGGAGTATCGTGTGGTGCTTGCGTTTGAGAACCTGAATGAGGAAGGTGAGCTTACCGATATCGCCGATCTCATCGGTTTGGTCGATGGCTTTGCTTCCGCATATGCCGGCATCTGTTACGATACCGGTCATGCCCATATGTCCACCCATGATCTGGCCACGGATATCATCATGATGGGC
>RZYT01000202.1 GCA_009930195.1 Spirochaetia bacterium
GATGTCGTTGAACGCTATCCTCGCTCCGGCAGCCGCATACGCACTGGCGATCGCAAACCCGATCCCGTAGCTCGCACCGGTCACCCATGCTACCTTGCCTTCCAATGAGAACATCTCTTGCTTCATTTGGACTCCTGCTCAGCACGATACGGATTGATCGCCTGTTCCTTCATCGTCTTGAGTGCTGCACCCAGATGGTACATGTCATTGCCCAGGATGAGCATCGTGATTCCCTTCCTGATGGCTGCCTCAATCGATTCCTTGGTGGCAGGGACCACCGGGCACATCACCTGGATGCCACGTTTTGCACATCCTTCGGCCAGCTTCGCATAGGCATCGGCCACCCGGGGATCTTCGGTTGCATACCCGACCTTGGCTCCGATGGAGAGTGAGTAGTCGATGGGTCCGAAGTTGACTGCATCCACACCCGGTACATCCAGGATCTCGTCGATATTGTCGGTGAACTCGAAGTCCTCATCCATGGGGATGACAAGTGTATCCTCGTTGCTTTTCTGCGTGTACTCGTTCCAGGAGAATCCAGGGCCACCGAAGTTGGCACTGCGTACACAGGATTCGCCACCCCGTCTGCCCATCGGGGGAAATTTTGCTCCCTTGATGATCTCATGCACATCCTCGGCGGTGCGGGTATGGGGAACAACAACCCCTTCTGCACCCATTTCCAAGACCTTGCGGATCTCCACCTCATCGGTACTGGTTACCCGTACCACCGAGGGGATGCCGGCAAGCTTGGCTGCCATGATGAGTTTTTCCATATTGTTCGGGCCGTCAAGGGTGCAATGCTCCAAATCAAGATAGACAAAGTCATATCCATAATTTCCGATGGTTTCCACAGCACAGGCTGCTCCGGTAAAACAGGTGATGCCGAATACCGGACCTTTTTTCATACGTTCGCGAAGTGTCATAGTGACTCCTTTTCCTGACAAGCAGGATAGTTGACCGTGTTATAAGAGTGAGGGGAGCAAGAGACTTACCGATGGCACAAACGTGACCAACAGCAGTACCAGCACGTTGCAGCAGAGGAAAGGCAAAGAGTCCTTGAAAATCTCCAGGATGGAGAGCCCGCTTATCTTCGAGCCTACATTCAGGCACATCCCTACAGGAGGGGTGACCAATCCTATCGCAAGCCCGACGATTAGGATGATTCCGAACTGCAGTTCCTCCATGCCCAGGGTGCGCATCACCGGAAGCAGGATCGGGGCAATGAGCAGGATGCAGGGAACAACATCAAGAAAGGTTCCCAAGAAGAGGATGAGCAGATCCAACAACAGCAGAATGAGCCAGAACGGTATGTTCGAACCCAAGAGGAAGGAGGCAATTGCACTGGGAACCTGTTCGATGGCAAGCACCCAGGTGAAGATCATGGTGAAACCGCCGATGATCATGATCGAGGACGTCATGACCGCGGTCTTCTTCAGTGATTGGATCACTGCCTTGACCTTGAGTTCCTTGTAGACGAAGAAACCCAAAAGGACTGCATAGAGCAAGGCTATTCCTGCACTCTCACTGGCGGTGGCGATGCCGGCTGAGACAGAGATGATGATCAGAAGCGGCATGAATACAGCCAGTGACCCGTCTTTTGCAATCGCCAGTGTTTCCTTCAGGGGGAGATTTCCCTTTTCCTGGGGATAGTGTCGTTTCTTTGAGATGGTATAGGTGTAGATGAGCTGGGTGCCTCCCACCAGGATACCGGGGATGACTCCTGCAAGGAAGAGCTTTCCTACACTTGCACCGCTGACCATGGAGTACATGAGCATCGGGATGCTGGGGGGAATGATCATTCCCATGGTTGAGGAAGCTACGGTGACCCCGGTGGCAAACTCCTTCGAATACCCTTTCTTGATCATATCGGGGATGAGGATGCTTCCGATGGCAGAGGTATCGGCAACCGAGGAGCCGGTGATGCCACCGAAGATCATGGAGGCAACAATGTTCACCTCCGCCAAGCCACCCTTGAAAGGACGTACGAGCAGCAGTGCGAAGTTGATCAGGCGCTTGGTCAGCCCGCTGTGGTTCATGAGCTCGCCGGTGATCATGAAGAGGGGCATGGCGATGATGATGAAGCTGTTTGTTCCACTCCAGATGCGCTGGGGCAGCGACATGAGAAAGGAGGGTTGGGTCAGCAGCATGTAGACAATGCCTGAACTGCCGATTGCATAGGCTATGGGGACTCCGAAGACCAGAAGGCCCAGGAGAACGGAAAACATGATGGTAAGACTCATTCTGTGCACTCCTCAAGAAGATCTGCGTCGCTGAAATATCCTGTCACTGCTTCCTCGATGGGCAGGAAGACTCCAAGGATGTTGATCAGGGCATAGAATATGGAGATGACCGACGAAATGGGGACGATGGCATAGAAGTATCCGAAGGGGATACCCGAAGACGGGGAGAGCGTGGAACCGACACTGGCAATCCATCTGCTGCTGTAGATGGCCAGAAATACCGAGACGACTATGATCACCAGCTGGATGCCGATGGTGCATACGGTGCGCACTTTCTTGGGGAACGAATCGATGAGCACGGTGATGGCGATGTGCTGCTTCTCACGGATGCAGATGGCAGCCCCAAGGAAGTTGATGAATACGAAGAGCATGGTGAGAAATTCCTCAAACCACCCATAGGAGAGGCTGAAGAAATACCGGAGGAATACTGCAAGGATCACTCCGCCTGCCAGCAAGCCTACCAAGAGGATGCTGATGACCGAGAGGACCTTGTCAATTTTTTTGATGCATGAGTTCATGGATACCTCGTTGTACACGAGTCCGGAAACCCGAGAGTTTCCGGACTGGCATTCAATCGTTGTTATTTGCCTTGTGCAACACTGCGCACGGCTTCAAGTTCTTCCCTGGTGAAGGTTCCTTTCTCAATGAAGTAGTCATAGACGGGGGCACAGGCTTCCATGAAGGCCTTCTTCTCTTCAGAAGAGAGGGTGTAGATCTGCACTCCGCTGTCCTTGATCATCTGGTAGTACTTGTCGTTCATCTCCGAGCGGAGGCGGTTCTGTTCCTCGGCAAAGATCCAGGCACCGTCCTGTACGATGGTTGCAAGCTCAGAAGGGAGGTTGTTGAAGAACTGCAGGTTCATGTTCATGACTTCAGGATGGAACTGGTAGTCGATGTAGGTCATGTACTTCTGCACTTCGTAGAACTTCATGTCCCCGATGTTGGCAAGCGGGTTCTCCTGTCCATCGGCAACACCGGTCTTCAGGGCCATGTATACATCGGCATAGGGAATGGAAACGGTGTTTGCTCCCAAAGCCTGCATGCACTTGATGATGGATTCCATACCGGGGGTCCTGATCTTCAGGCCTTTCATATCTTCCGGAGTCTTGACTACGCGCTTGTTGTTGGTGATCTGGCGTGAGCCGCCATCACCGATGCACAGCAGCTTGAGATTGTTCTTCTCGGCATCCTTACGGATTGCATCACCGACATCACTCTTTGCAACACGCATCAGTGCTTCCTGGTTCTCAAAGAAGAACGGCATGAGGATGAGGTTCAGTTTCTCGGTCTGCGGATCGAAAGGTCCGCCTACGTAAGCCTCAATGTTTCCCATCTTCACAGACTCGAGCATCTCAGCTTCTTTTCCGAGTACGCCGGCAGGGAAGAGTTCGACAACAAGCTGTCCCTCGGACTTTTCTTCCAGGTACTTCCCGAATGCTTCGAGAGCCTTGTGACGGGGACTTTCCGTGGTGAATTCGTGACCGACCTTGATGGTGTACACGGTTTTGGCAGCTTTGGCCTCAACGGTTGCGGCAGGTGCAGCTGCTTCTTCTTTCTTGGAGCAGCCTGTCAGAACGGTGAGCGCAATCAACAGGGCAATGAGCAGTTTTTTCATGATTCCTCTCCTACACTTCCTGGTATTCAGGATGGTTGTGATATGTGACTCCACAAGCATAATTATGTAACTAAAAAGCTAAATAGAATTCATAATTAAAAAGTGAAATCACATTTGATAAATGAATACTAAAATGGAAATCAGAATCTGTAAAGAGAAATCTTTATCTATTTGCAGAATGCAAAGGAGAGCCAAAAGGAACTGGTAATCGCTTACATTGGCATAGCATTGCAGATTCACCCAACTACAACTAA
>RZYT01000203.1 GCA_009930195.1 Spirochaetia bacterium
CAGGATTTTGGATTTGATGAGACCTACCTTTTCAAAGCCCTCAAGAAAAGCAAGGAGACGGTGACGGTATGAAGACAGAGGAAATCATGAACCGAACCTGCCCGGTGTGTGGCAGGGAGTATCACGAAGCCCCAGCGCTTTCACGGGTCGATAGCACCACGCTCATTTGCCCAGACTGCGGTGTGCGGGAGGCACTTAACAGCATCGGGGTGGAGGAAGCCGAGCAGGAAGAAATCCTTGGAATCCTCCACCGGGTGGGAAGGAGCAAAGATGTGTAAGCTGCTGGCAGAAGGCTGAACCGGCAAGGCATCTGCATTGTGATGCCACATGACAAACAGACAAAAATGCTCGTGGAGAAATGCTCTGCGGGCTTTTTTGATTGCATCATTTTAAGGAGGATGAAATGACCAGAGCAGAAGCATTGGAAAGAGCAAAGGTGTGTGTCTGCGGTGAGCGCGAGACGGACTACGGTTCCCCGGAGGATAACTTCAAACGGATTGCGGAACTGTGGAGCGCATACACCGGCCACACCTACACATCCATTGATGTGGCCATGATGATGGCGCTTTTGAAGGTGGCGAGGATCAAGGCCGGAGGGACGGACGATTCCTTTGTGGACCTTGCCGGATATGCTGCCTGTGGCGCAGAGATTTTCGGAGCGGCAAGCCCGGAAACGTAAGAGCAAGTACACCAGCAAAAACAAAAAATCAATTTTGGAGGTAAAATCAATGAAGAAAACCGTATCCCTTTTCCTGGCGCTGGCCATGGCGCTGATCCTGTGTGTCTCCCTGACCGGATGTACTGACCTTGAACTCGAAACCACGGACAGCGAGAAGCAGCAGACCGTCCAGCAGACGCTGTCCTACAACCAGGCGACCCCCACGGACATTGACTATTCCCTGGAACGCTACAACCTGATTAAGAGAGCCTATTGGGTCAATGGTCAGCGGGAGAAGGCCATGACGCTGCCATGTCCCGTGGAGAAGCCCCTGGGATATATTATCCTGTTCTCCGATAACGGTGCGGTAATCGGTCGCCATGTGGTGGACGGAAAGGTTACCAGCCTGAACAGCTACTTGTCTCCCGACAGCGAGTACTATGAGATTTCCAGCGAATACACACGATATAACGGCTGGCTGGCGGATGTGGATGGCAGCTACGGTGAGAACGACAGCGGTATCTTCTTCTTCACCACCGATGGCAATTATTATGAATGGACTGGCACCTATCTGTACACCGATGTCCCTGTCCAGGTAGACAACCCCATTGTGTATGTGGAGGAGAAGGGCAATGAATAAGACAGAGAAAGTTCTGACCGCGATTCTGATTGCGTTGGTCCTTATGGCGGCATTTTTCTGCATTACCCCTGTCGGGGTTGCCCTGCGCAACAGCTACGGCTTCGCGGTGCAGAAGGTAGACGATGCCACCCGCTACGAAACCCGGAAAAAGGTGGAGGATACCTGCCGGGCCATGATTGCCAACTACGAAGCAGACCGCATCTCCTATGAGCAGTATAAACAGAGCGATGATGCGGAGAAGCAGGGGTGGGCAGAACAGGCAAAGATGAGGGCAAACCGCACGGCAGCAAGTTACAACGAGTATTATTTGAAGAACAGCTTTGTGTGGTCCGGCGCGGTTCCCTCTGATATCAGGGGCAGCCTTCCCTACCTGGAATAAGGGGAAAAGGCAGTGATGCGGAGCAGTCGCGGGGTAGTTGAACCCCTTCTATCCCGTGGCCGTTCTGCTGTACCAGAAATCAAAACACGGATCTTCACGTTGTGTGAGGGTCTTTTCTTTTACCCAATTTTCGGAGGAAGGAGGAATGCCCATATGGCAACCAGAGGAAGAAAGCCCACGCCTACCGCCATCAAGGAGCTGGAAGGGAATCCCGGCAAGCGGGCGCTCAATGACAAAGAGCCCAAGCCCCAGAAGAAAGCCCCTGCCTGTCCCAAGTGGCTGGAGGACGAAGCCAAGAAAGAGTGGAGGCGGCTTGCCAAGCAGATGGAGCAGCTTGGAATTCTCACCCAGGTGGACATGGCTGCGTTTGCCGGTTACTGTCAGGCGTATGCCCGGTGGAAGGAGGCTGAGGAATTTATCACCCAGCACGGCTCCATCGTCAAGACACCGTCCGGCTACTGGCAGCAGGTGCCGCAGGTCTCCATCGCTCAGACCTATTTGAAGATCATGAATAAGTTCGCAGAGCAGTTTGGTCTTACCCCTTCCTCCCGAAGCAGAATCATTGCTTCCAGTGAATCCGGCGGCAACGCTGTGGATGAGATGGAAGAGCTGCTGGGAGGTGGGAGCTGATGGCTGAAACCAGGCCGAAGAATTACCCGAAGCTCAAAAACTATGTCCCGTCCCGGTTCATGCTTCCAACCTCTCACTACGACGAGGAGAAAGCAGACCGGGCTGTTCGGTTCATTGAAAACCTCCGGCACACAAAGGGCAAATGGGCTGGCAAACGGTTCTGGCTGCTTCCCTGGCAGGAGCAGATCGTCCGGGATGTGTTTGGCATTGTGGATGAGAACGGAAACCGCCAGTTCCGTACCGCCTTTGTGGAGATCGGCAAGAAGAACGGGAAGAGCGAGCTTGCTGCTGCCATTGCTCTGTATCTGCTTTTTGCCGACAACGAACCCTCTGCCGAAGTCTACGGTGCTGCTGCTGACCGGCAGCAGGCATCCATCGTTTTCGATGTAGCCAACCAGATGGTGCAGATGACCCCTGCACTGATGAAGCGCTGCAAGATCATGGCGGCGACCAAGCGCATCGTCAACTATTCCAATGCCGGTTTCTATCAGGTGCTATCTGCTGAGGTTGGCACCAAGCACGGCTTGAACGTTTCGGGCCTTGTGCTGGACGAAGTACATGCCCAGCCAAACCGCAAGCTCTACGATGTCCTGACCAAAGGCTCCGGTGATGCCCGAGAGCAACCCCTGTTCTTCCTGATCACCACAGCCGGTACGGATAAGGAATCCATCTGTTACGAGCTGCACATGAAGGCTCTGGACATCCTGAACGGCAGAAAGATCGACCATACCTTCTACCCGGTGGTGTATGGGCTCACCGATGACGATGACTGGACCGACGAGAAGAACTGGTATAAAGCCAATCCATCCCTGGGGCAGACGATTAGGATCGAGCGTGTCCGGGAGATGTTCCAGGAAGCCCTGGACAACCCTGCGGAGGAGAACGTGTTCAAGCAGCTGCGACTCAACATGTGGGTTGCATCGCTGACACGGTTTATCCCGGAGCAGATCTATGACCTGGGCAACACCCCCATCGATATGGAAGCCTTGAAAGGCCGTGACTGCTATGGCGGTCTGGACCTATCCAGCACCGGGGACATCACGGCCTTTGTGCTGATATTCCCACCGCGCACCGAGGACGAGAAATATATCGTGCTCCCGTTCTTCTGGATTCCAGAGGACACCATTCCCCTGCGTGTGCGAAGGGCATCAGTTCCTTATGATGTCTGGCACCAGCAGGGCTACCTCATGGCCACCGAGGGCAACGTCATCCACTACGGCTTCATTGAGAAGTTCATCGAGGAGCTGGGCAAGCAGTACCACATCCTGGAGATCGCTTTCGACCGCTGGGGTGCGACGCAGATGGTCCAGGACCTTGAGGGCATGGGGTTTACGGTGGTTCCCTTCGGACAGGGCTTTAAGGATATGAGCCCTCCGACCAAGGAGTTCTATAAGCTCCTGATGGAAGGCAAGATCATCCATGGCGGCAATCCGGTCTTGCGGTGGATGGCCGGTAACGTCGTGGTAGACCGGGACCCGGCAGAAAACATCAAGCCCACCAAGGCGAAGTCGCCGGAGAAGATCGATGGTATCGTTGCCACCATCATGGCGCTGGACCGCTGTATCCGTAACCAAGGTCAGCAGGGAAGTGTGTATGATGAACGTCCGCTGATCGTATTTTGAGAACATCTTGACAAGGTAGTCAAAAAAGGGTATGATATGACTACCAAACAAGATAAGGAGGTATGGTTATGACAGGCGCAATTTCCATCAGGCCATCCAAAGACCTGCGGACAAATTATGCTCAGATATCAGCGTTATCAAGGGAGAATCCTGT
>RZYT01000204.1 GCA_009930195.1 Spirochaetia bacterium
TAGGAGAGGCAAACCGTATTCCAGAGACGGCTTTCCAGCGAAGGGAAGCTCTCCGAAAGTTGCCGTGCTGTGCTGGTGAGGCTCCAAAGTCCTGAGCGGTAGCGCAGGTGTTTCACCTCAAGGCTGAAAGCAGCCTTTCGGGCATCAAAACCCAAGGAGAGATTCTGCTCTCCCTGCTGCATCGATACTTGGTATGTTTGGCTGGTTGGGGTTGTCTGCAGTGTCCAGTATGCTTTGGCAGGCAAGGAGCACACACAGGCCAAAAGCAGAAGCGGAAACACTACCTTCATGATGGGAAAAGAACTATCCCATCCTGTTTTGCTTCATGTTGATTATTCCCGCCAATAGTGCTTTAATGACTTGGAACCATCCAACTACACATTCATATCATATCGAATGAGAAATATTAGGAGACATGCATGGTAATTTTGACCTTGAACTGTGGCAGTTCGTCTGCCAAGTACCAAGTCTATGACTGGAAGAACAAGGATATTCTCGCTGTCGGTGTTGTTGAGCGCATTGGCCTTGAATATTCCACCATCGAGCACAAAGCAAACGGAAAAGAGGAGTACCACGCAGAGTTCTCCTCACCCACGCACAAGGAAGCCATCGAGCTCATCATCAGGATGTTGCTGGATGAAGAGTACGGCGTGATCACCGACCTGAAGGAAATCGGGGCTGTCGGTCACCGGGTGCTCCATGGCGGCGAAGTCTTCAAGAAATCCGAGTTGGTAACCGATGAGGTCATCGAGCAGCTGAAGAAGGTCATTCCCCTCGGCCCGCTGCACATGCCGGCCAACATCATGGGCATCGAAGCAGCCCGCAAGGCTATGCCCGATGTACCGCAGGCCATCATTCTCGATACCGCCTGGCACCAGACCATGCCCGAAGAAGCATTCATGTATGCAGTACCCTATGAGTGGTACACCAAGTACAACGTACGCAGATACGGCTTCCACGGAACCAGTCACCTCTACTGTGCAAAGCGCGCTGCGGTGTTGCTCGGCAAAGAGAACAAGGATACCAACGTCATCATCTGCCACATCGGCAACGGAGCTTCCGTCTGTGCCGTGAAAAACGGCGTATGCGTCGACACCTCCATGGGACTCACCCCGCTTGAGGGCTTGGTCATGGGATCAAGATCAGGCGACATCGACCCTGCCATCATTCCCTACATGATGGAAAATACCGGCATGAGCGCCAAAGAGATGGACACCGCCCTGAACAAGAAGAGCGGCTTGATCGGCCTGTGCGGCAAGAGCGACCGCCGCGACGTACTCAAGGCAAGCCAAGAGGGTGACAAGAAGGCCCAGCTCGCCATTGATATGGAGTGCAGGAGAATTGCAAAGTACATCGGAGGCTATGCCACCTTGCTTGAGGGAAAGGTTGACGCCATCGTCTTCACCGCAGGTGTCGGCGAAATGGCCCGCCACGTCCGCAAAGGTGCTTGCCAGGGACTCGAGGTCATCGGCGCCCACCTGGACCTCCACAAGAACGAAGTCTGTTTCAGCCGCAACGGTGAGTTTGAGATCAACACCGACGATTCAAAGGTCAAGATCCTGGTCATCCCCACCGATGAGGAACTGGTGATGACCGAGGATGCCTTCGCCCTGATGAACGGCACCTACGATGTCCATACCAACTTCCACTACACCTTTGAGGAAAAGGACTATGTCAACAAGGGTCGTGAGCGGGATCTGAAGAAGAATCTTGCAAAGAATCCTGAGCTTGCCACCATTCTTGCCAGCAAGAACTAACGCAGTGCCCATTCACAGACAGGACGCCTCCGGGCGTCCTGTTTGCGTTATCGGCACAAATCTATGAGGAATGTGTGAAAATGCGGCTCCCCTCTTGCCTTGCGGGGAACTTGTGGACTACGGTTTTCTCATGAGTACCATACTAGTGGTTGAAGATGACGTGGATATCCGAGAATTGGAACGCTATGCACTTGCCAGCAACGGATACAAGGTCCTTGAGGCCGAGAACGGCAAGGAAGCTGTATCGATGCTGGAACAGGAAGACATCGATCTGGTCATCCTTGACATCATGATGCCGGTCATGGATGGGCTGTCCGCCATCAAGGCCATTCGCTATACCCTGCAAAGCAGTGTCCCCATCATCGTGGTCTCGGCCAAAGGGGACGAGAGTGACATCATCACCGCCCTTGAACTGGGCTGTGACGACTACCTTACCAAACCCTTCAGCATGAATGTCCTGAACAGTAAGATCCGGGCCGTCCTTCGCCGTCTCAGCGAGACGAATGCCAGCAGCACCGTACATCATGCAGGGCTGCTGATGGACAAGGAGAAACACCAGTGCCTGCTTGACGGCAACGAGGTGGAACTCACCGCCACCGAGTTTTCACTGCTCTATCTGCTCGCTTCAACCCCCGAGCAGGTGTTCACCCGCAACCAGATGATCACCAAGGTGAAAGGCAGCGACTATCCGGTAACCGACCGCAGCATCGATGTGCAGGTTGCCACCATCCGCCGCAAACTTGGGGAGTACGGGCAGCGCATCAAGACGGTCTGGGGCATCGGCTACACCTACAAGGAGAGCTGAGATCATCTCAGCTTCTCCAGCTCCCGATAGAGCTGGGAAAAGAACGACTGATCATCCTCCACACCGATTGCTTCTTCCTGTTTGTTTTCTCCTGAAAGGGTGTCATCCCTGCTTTTCACTTCCAGGCGCAAGGCTTGCTGGACCAGGTGCTCGTCCTCTTGCCCTGCAACCAGCTCCATGAGCGCGTTCAGGCTTGCATCACCGACGCGAAGGAGTTCCTCCATCTGTGCCCCTTGCATTGCCAGAAGCGCTTCCTGTTCCTTGTCATTGAGAGGTTTCGGCAACTGCAGTGAGGAGATGAGCACAAGGGAGGCAAACCGTGCCATCTTCTTTCCCCGGGCAATGCCGGCTTTCTCCCACACTGCATAGTGCTCATCCTCCCCCCGGAGGATGATCTTCTCCTCCGAATGGTGAGCGAGGAGGAAAAGGCCCAGGGGTGTGCTTGGGGCAATGACTTTCACTACCTCATCCACCAGTCTCAGACACTTTGCCTGCCCCTTTTTTGTATCACTGCGACCCTGGTGGTAGTGGGGATTACGTCCGTTCTCATCCACCAGGCAGACGACATACTGGTTTCCACTCTGATCGATCCCGGCATAGGTGTAGTTGGTTGGTTGCATACCCCTACCTTACACGAAATACCGTGCATGACCAGTTGCAGAAGAAATCCTCTCCTGTTGCACCACAGGTTTTCTGGTGGTATGGTATCGGCATGCAAGCGTTGCTAAGCCAGCTCACCTCTTTATTCAGATCACATGAGACATGCATCTGCATTACCGGAAGCGGAGGGAAAACCACCGCCCTGATTGCATTGGCCGACGTGTACGCACGCGAAGGCAAGAAGGTGTTGGTCTCCACCACCACAAAGCTTCAGCTTCCCGGTGAACGCGCCTATGGGTGTGACCACTATTTTTTTACGGATGAAGAGGTCCTCTCCCATACTCCCCAACAAGGCGAGAGGGTATTCTTTGCACTGAAAGGGGAATACAAGGCACTTGCGCCTGACCTGCAGACCCTTGGGCAGTTGCTTTGCCGGTATGACGCAGTGTTGCTGGAAGCCGATGGGGCCCGCAGGTGCAATCTGAAACTGCATACCGAACGAGACCCCGTCATCCCCTCTTTCGCAACTGCCACGCTCGCCGTTGCATCCCTGGCGGCTTGGGGAAAACCCCTTGACGAGGAGTGTTTCGGCTGTGAGGCACAGAAAGACCAACTTGTTGCCTACGATACCTATGCGTACTTGCTTGCTCACAGCCAGGGCATCTGCAAAGGGATGCAAGGCACTGCCGTCGTACTGCTCAACCAGGCAGACACCCTATCGGATAATCAGAGAAAAACTTTGCAGAAACTGCAATGCACGCATACACTTCTCATTGGATCACTTGAAAAAGACACCCTGTACCCGAAGGATTGAATCATGGAATATACCGTCATCGAAGCCGCTTCCCGTCTGAGTCGGGAACAAAAACCGTTCATCTATACGGTCATCCTGAAGACCGAAGGATCTGCCAGCCGCA
>RZYT01000205.1 GCA_009930195.1 Spirochaetia bacterium
CAGGACCGGCTACACCTTCGCAGGCTGGTTTGCAGAGAACACCTTCTCAACACAAGTGACGACCATCGCCAATGGTTCATCAGGCAACAAGGATATCTATGCCAAGTGGACTCCCATCACCTACACCCTGACCTATCATCTGAATAGTGGAACAGCACCCTCGCCGGACAATCCTGCGACCTACACTATTGAGACGAGTACCATCACCCTCAAGAATCCCAACCGTACGGGCTACACCTTCGCAGGCTGGTTTGACAATTCCGAACTGACAGGATCAGCTGTCACCCAGATACCCCTCGGCTCATACGGCAACAAGAATTTCTATGCCAATTGGACAGCAAATACCTACACGGTGACCTTCGACAAGCAGAGCGGAAGTGGAGGCAGCGACTCGGTCACTGCCACCTTTGCTGCAACCATGCCCACAGCAACCTACCCAATCCGTTATGCCTATACCTTCGAAGGCTACTTCACTGCTATAGAGGGAGCAGGAACCCAGTACTACACCAAGGATATGGCAAGCAGCAGGGCGTGGGACCTTGCATCCCACACCACCCTGTATGCAAAGTGGACCCCCATCACCTACACCCTGACCTATCATCTCAACAGCGGAACAGCTCCCTCGCCGAACAATCCTGCGACCTACACCATAGAGACGAGCACCATCACCTTGGCAAATCCAACCAGAACCGGCTACACCTTCGCAGGCTGGTTTGACAATTCCGGAATGACGGGAACTGCTGTCACCCAGATACCATCAGGCTCATCGGAAAACAAGGATCTCTATGCCAAGTGGACTCCCATCACCTACAATCTGACCTATCACCTGAACAGTGGAACAGCTCCCTCGCCGGACAATCCAGCGACCTACACCATAGAGACGAGCACCTTCGACCTGGCCGACCCGGCGAGGGATTACTATGCGTTCAACGGCTGGTATGCCGAACCAAGTTTTAACACACAGGTAAGCACCATCACCCAAGGATCGTATGGAGACCGAAATCTGTATGCCAAGTGGTTACCCATCGAGTACACCATCACGTACGTCCTGAAACAAGATATGATCAACCATGCAGACAATCCCAGCTCGTATACGGTGGAGTCAGATACAATCACCTTGAAGGATCCCACCAGGCAAGGTTACTACTTCGGTGGCTGGTATGCGGAATCAACCTTTACCACCTTGGTACTGACCATTCCTGCAGGATCACACTGCAGCATTACGCTGTATCCGAAGTGGAACCAATTGTATAACATTGGAGATTCTGGACCTAAGGGGGGCAAGATATTCCTGGATCGTAATGATGATACATGGAATTATCTCACACATTTAGGAGATTACAACTATCGGGATGCAGATGCATGGCGGTATATGGAAGCGGCAAATTCAGATTTAGCTGTTCTGTATACGTGGATTCCAGCTGATATCGTTAAGTCATGGGACAATGGGCACATGTTTGAATTGTCCGATCCTGTAAAAGATAGAATTGGTTATGGCAAAGCTAATACAGATGAAGTATGTACCTTCTATGATGGTAAAACAAATCATGCATGTTATGCAGCTCGAGATCTAAATCATGGTTTGGATGGATGGTTCCTCCCGTCGCTAAATGAACTCGAAGCAATGTTACAAGTGTTTCTTGCAAACCCGGAGGGAAACAATTTTGTCGCAAGAAGAATGTATTGGTCCTCAACAGATGCAACTCATGATCAGGCTTGTTCGATGCAATATGATTATGATCCAATAGAGGGTTCTCTTAGGGTTGAATTGATACTTTTGACTGAACAGAACAAGTGGGAAGCACGATACGTAAGGCCGGTAAGAAGATTTTAATGTATTTACTATTCATCCAATGATGGTGATGATACAACCAACTGTGTCATCACCATGCATCTACTCAACGTAACGGTGCTCAACCTGTCCACCCAGAAGTATATCGTCATAGAGAAAACTTCAGCTCATTCAAATACGTATGGCCGTGATTCATGGCATGTCCTGATACTTCATCAATCAAAAGCCCTCAGCCTTAAGATTTCAGAAACAGGCAAAGAAGCAGTACATTCGACAAACCAAAGCCGGATGTACGAAGATATTGATACACGACATAGGCAATATTGGACCCAATATCAGGTATTGAATTGTTACGAATGCGACCGATGTTTTGTAGGCCAGATTCCAACAAAGAGGAATTCTCTCTGGAAACGCCCAATATTGAGCAATGGACATACTCTGCAGAGTACGCCCCTTCAGAAGACTCTGACCACTCCAATTCCCAGAAAATCATGCACCCTGTCAGGATACTCTTCTTGACAGGGTGTGCTTTTCTTATATATCATACTAATATTATAGAATTAATAGTATATTAAAAGGATGGAACCTATGAATACGCTGCTTTGGCTGATAATCTTTGTACTCTTGCTTGTCGGTTTGGTCATGATGAAACATCGTTTTCACCTACCCTTCTCCATTCGGGTATCCACCGCTCTTGCACTGGGTGCTCTTCTGGGACTTACACTCTTCTTCTTTGCAGAGAGCGCAACCCGGGATGAGGTACGCAGGTGGACTGCCCTGGTAGGAAACGGCTATGTGGACCTCTTGCGGATGCTCATCATCCCCTTGGTTCCCACCAGCATCATTGCCGGGCTGCTCAGACTCAGCTCCACCGAAGAGTTGAGGAAAATGGGAATACGAACCATCTCATTGTTCCTCTTTACCGCAGTCCTTGCCGGAATCATCGGACTGCTGGTTGGATCGCTCTTCTCGGTAGGAAGCGGAATGACCATCGGAGAACTGGCAAAACGCGAGCCCAACACCCTTACCAACCTCTTCTCACAGTTCAGGGCGTTCATACCCTCAAATCCGGTTCGTTCAGCTAGCGAAATGCAAATGATTCCCTTGGTGGTTTTCTCTGTTTTCCTTGGCGTGGCCGCCATCACAGTGAAGAGCAAGAAACCCGAAGCAACGAAACCCTTTGAGAACCTTTTGGAGAGCTTTCTTGCAATCGTCATGGAATTGACGAAGATTGTGCTTCGGCTCACCCCCTACGGTGTGCTTGCACTCACCTCGTATTGGCTCTCCAGCACTGGGCTGAATGCTTTGGTCCAGCTTGGACTCTTTGTCTTGGCAATTATCGTCGCTTGCTTGCTGCAAATGGGCATCGTCTATTCTGGTCTGCTTGCCTTCAGCGCAAAAATCAACCCCATACGGTTCTTCCGTGCTGCAAGTCCTGCCCTGCTGCTTGCTTTCTCCAGCCGCTCAAGCCTCGGCTCTCTTACCATGACCGTCAGCACGATGACCAACCGGCTGAAAGTAAGCCCACGGGTGGCAAATTTCGTTGGCCCGTTGGGGGCTGTGATGAACATGGATGCATGCGGAGGGATTTTCCCTGCAATGGTCTCCGTCTTTGCAGCAAATGCATTCGGCATTGATCTCTCGCTCTCCCAGTACATCCTGATCGTCGTTATCTCCGTCTTTGCAAGCCTTGGCAGTGCCGCGGTACCCATGGGAGCAACGGCCTTCACCATTATCACCCTGACAACGGTAGGACTGCCGGTGGAAGCGGTGGGTTTGGTGGCAGGAGTCGACTTTTTGGTGGATATGTTCCGCACCATGACCAACGTTGCAGGAGACCTGAGCACCTCAGTGGTAGTGGCCAACTCCCTTGGGGAGTTTGACAGGGATGCCTTCAACACCCAAGATCTGGGGGCAGAGATGGCAATGGCCTGAACTCAAGGCCGCCACTGATACCGCTGCATATCGATGCGTCCTGAAAGGAGGAAGCCAATGCCCTCCTCCTCGAGCAGGACGCGCTGCAGCGCATCATGCTCTCGCTCGGCAATGCTCCCATCCGAGCGAACAACCCGATGCCAGGGAAGCTCCTCAGGGCACTGGCTCATCGCCCATCCGACGGTACGGGCTTGGCGGGGATCACCCAGGAGCAGGGCTATCTGGCCATAGGAGGCTACCCTGCCAAAGGGTATGCGTATCACCACATCATAGACATTTGCAAAGTACGTGTTCATCGTACCTCCAGCATAGACGCCACAAGAG
>RZYT01000206.1 GCA_009930195.1 Spirochaetia bacterium
GATTGGGTAAGGAGTTTTTTCCTTGATTGGGTAAGGAGTTTTTTCCTTGATTGGGTAAGGAAGTCTTTCTTCATCTGGGTAAGGAAGTTTTTCCATAGATTAGTCACTCGATAGATGTCAAGAAAAGCTTGCACAGAAAGTGGCATTTAGGTTTTGTTTACTTAAAGACACTTGCTCTCAAATAATGAATGCATCGGGCTTCGGCTTGCCTTTGCTTCCTGCTTTCGGGGTTGAGCTCTTCATTTCTCGGAAAGGCATAAAAGGCGGAAAAGACACTATGGTTTTTACTCAGTGTGCCTTGAACGCCTGTACGAGAGTGTCGTTGACCAGGTGGTTTACACTACATCCCTGGCTCTGCGACTCAATCCTCAAAAATTCCAGCAGTGATGGTCGGACAAGGAGCTGAAGCCTGGCACTTTTGGTCTCGTTCACGCAGGGCTCATAAGAAGTCATGCAGGGGACGCTCTCCGATATCCTGCCCTTGGTGACATCGACATTGCATCCTTGGGCAATCTCACAGGCGGTGTCGATCAAGGTGTTTGCATTTTCCAGCGCTTCATCAAGCATTTCAACAGCATCCTCGCATCGTGAGGCGTTCCTTGACGTGGACAAGCTCTCGGGCATATCCGCCAATTTGCCGTTCTCCTTCTCAAGTAGCCTTTCTGCAGCAGCCCTGAATGCTTCTGCGCTGAGTTTCACGTCATGAACCAACCTGCGCACTTCCCTTGCCAATTCATTTCGTTCTGTCCTGTTCATGTCAATCAGTCCCTTTATGTGTATATGAGCTCATCCGATGGCCGAGTATGGCTTGCTTTCCTGGTTTGGACAAGCTTGGGAGGGGAAAAGGACTTTGTCCTTAAAAGTCCCCTTTGACGGCATCCTGCCTCAGAGCTTCTGCAATTCCTCCTGCGGGTGTTTTATCCGATATGATTCGCCTCTCAACGAGAAACATTTTGAATGATGAAGAATCCTGTCCAAAAGGGCCGTGGTGAGAATCGGGTCTCCCATCACCTCGGCCCACTGCCCGATCTCCTTGTTGGTCGTGAATATGATCGAGGTCTTCTCGTACATCTCGCTGACCAGGTTGAAGAAGCTGTTCGCCTGGTCTTTCTTGATGGGGGTGAAGCCGATCTCATCGATGATGATCAGGTCAGCCTTGCGGATTCTCTTGAGCCGAAAATTGGAAGCCCTGCTCACCCTTGCGGTGTCGATGATATCCACCAGGGATGCCATCCTCTCGAAGCAGACCGAATAGCCTGCATTAACGGCCTCAAGTCCGAGCCCTATTGCCAACATGCTCTTGCCTACACCCGGCGGGCCCAGAAAGAGTATGTTGACATGGGCGTCTATCCAGTTCAGGTCCTTGAGCTGGTAGAGCTGGGTTGAGGTGATGCCCGACTCCAGTTCCCTGGTATCGAATTCATCCAAGGTGCGCGGATTCGGCGGGAAGTGTGCACCGGAGAGGTTTCTCCTTCGATGCTTCTCGTTCCTGGCCGTCAGTTCGTTCTCGATGAGCAGGTTGAGGAACTCACGGTATGACAGTTTCTGTTCCTCGGCGGCGTTGATGAGCTCGGAGAGGACGGGGATGACATGCTTGAAGCCCACTCCGGCAAGGGATGCCTTGGTTTGTGCCATGGTGCGCTTTTCCATCACACACCCCCCATTGCAGTCTGCTGCACCTTCTTCTGGAAGAGATCCTGGTAGGCATCGGAGCCCCTGACCTGCACGCCTACCCCGTTGGGCATGGTGATGAACGAGGGCTGCATGCCGTCATCTGCGTACAGTTCATCATGGATGGAACATTCCTTCTGAAGCCCGCTGTAGATTGCCTGGAACTGGGAGACCTTGTAGCTGAACGTCTCGCAGCAGCGGGTCAGCACCGAATCCAGAAAGACTGACTCGGGTTGTTGCTTATCCAGCCATGCAAGAATGGCACTCAGCTGCGGTTCCCGGTAGTGTGGGTTCTCCTTGCAGACCCCATTGAGGAAATGCAGCATGTTCGGGCTGGGATATCTTCGCAGCAAGGTATCCTTGACCTTCATCCACTTGAGGGAAGGCATTCTCATGTCGTCCGGATGGATGAATGTTTTGTACTTGACCTCCGGTGGTGCAACCTGATGTTGGCGTATGAGCAGGGTCCCTTGCTCATCGGAAAAGACGGACATGACACCGCTCGCTATGCGGTAGTAGACAGCCTTGAAACGGTAGGCGGGCGGTACCGAGTACCCGTTTGTCTTGTAGGTGATGATGCGGTTCTTGTCTATCGAGACCGGTCCCGTCAGCATGGCCAAGCCTCCATAGGCCGATGGCAGGTTCGGCCTCAAGGCCGGCTGCTCCTCCTCAAGGAATTGTTGCATCGGCAACCTGTGGGTTGCCTTGTTGAGATCCTTGGTGTTCTTCCTCCTGCACCAGTCGGCAATTCCTGCAATGAGTCTCTGGGCCGGCTGGTCCAACCTGGAGCTTAAGTAATTCTGTTTCACATAAGAAACTAGATTTTCGACACTTCCCTTGCTTTGGGGGTCGGCCTTGTGAAGGACCCTCAACTCGATGTCCTGCTCATGCAGGAATGCCTGGAAGTCCCTTGTCGCTATGATCTCCCCGAGGGTTTCCTGGACCACCATGCAGCTGTCCTGGTCGATGACAAGTTCCTTCGGCCTTCCCTTGATGTAGACGAAGAAGAGGAAGAGCGTCCGGCATGTTTCCACTGCATTGAACCGATGGTCCTGGGCCCGAACGAACAAGAGCCGGCTGTAACGCATCCTGATGCAGAGGAAGTGCACATGCTCCCCTCCGTTGATTTCCTGGACGCCGTAGTCGAGCTGGATCTGCACTCCAGGGGGAGGCGACTCGATGTAATTGCAGAGCCTTGCCTCGACGGGAGGGCTCGTGACCTGTTCGGTTTTCCTCAGGTGTGCGCAATAATTGCGAAGCGTCTGCTGGTTGCCGGGCAGGGATTGCATCTTTCCCGTATCCACCAGCATCTCTTCCAGCAGGTCGTACAACGAGCTTATCCTCAGCTGCTTGTTGTTGCAGTTGGCTTGCAGGGTGCTGATGATGATTTCCCTGCACATCGGATCGTCGAAGGCTTTTTCCTTCTGGTAGGGACTTGCCAACTGGCTTGCCGATGGGGCATCATCCTTGGTGTAGTACTTGCGGATCGTAGGCGCTGACGGTGGCTTGAGATTCATGTTCCGCAGCACTTTCGCGATGTCCGATTGGGCTATGCCCTGCCGTTTCAGTTCGATGATTGTGTTCATTACTTCTACCTGCTTCAGCAACGTTGCCATTGGCGGCCTCCTTCTGGTGATAATGTATTGCTACCTATCACTATACTAGGAGTCGCCAATGCTTGGCTTAAATTATTAGCCGGTTTACTGGCAGGGATTGGCTGTTATTGAAAAACCTTCTTACCGTAGTCAAGAAAAACATCATTACCGCACTGGTGAAAAACATCATTACCGTGAGAGAGCAAAACATCCCTACCGCACTCCGGTAAAAACATCTTACCTCTCACAGCCCAGTGGTCGCTTGCTTCATCTATTAGGTAATGGAGGGTCTAGTTCCTAGTCTCCTGCATGGTGTTTTAGCAAGTTCATTTTCACTTGGAATAGAAAACCAACGTTTTTTGGAAACGTTATCAGAACATCATTATAGGCCCGGTATTTTCAGTTCGCAAGGAAATGTTTATTATTTAAGCAATATTAAGCAGTATGATTTCATAATTTACGCTTAATTAACAAGAAAGACTGTGGTCTGTCATACACTCGGGGGTGCTCCAGCATACGCCTGAAGTCTTTGAGGTTATGGCTGGAAGCAGCAATCTTGACGAAATTCACAGCGTTGGACATCGAGAAGGCATCCAAAAATTTAATGGTTGTACTCGCTTTGTTCAGCGGGCATAGAGCTCTGTTGAAGCTGTACTGGAGAAAAGCAGTTCCAAGGAGTACTGGTCACCAGCCCTTTGGTAAATATTAATCACCGTGTTGATGTGGCTATGCTTGCCTTTTTGCTGCCAGCAATGAAGAAGTTGGAGTAGTAATGGTTTTAGG
>RZYT01000028.1 GCA_009930195.1 Spirochaetia bacterium
TTTTTTAAGGTTTTGGGACCTTCTGCCGTGCATCTTTCGATTATGTGGGAAGATGCGTCATTGCCGGACTCTACAAAAATAGGTTTTTTGTTGCATTATGCCGACAAGTATCCTAAAATTGACCCATAAAAATTAGGTTGGGGAATGGATAACGTTATCAAACAACATAGCAAGGAGTATGGCGAAACTCCGCTGGTCATAGCACAGGTGCCGGGAACCTGCACTTTGCTAGGCAGTTATGCAGACGCATGCAGGGGATGGTCCTTGGTTGGATCCGACTCCTCTGTGCTCTATGTTGCTGTGTCGTACCGTGATGACCAATTGGTCCGGCTCACCAATGCCACCCTGAACGACCGAAAGCGCTTTTCTCTTGGCAATATCAAATTTCGCAAGGAAGACCGCTGGGGCAATTACATAAAAGGTGTTGTTGCCATACTGGCCAACGAAGGCGTTTCGTTCACCGGCCTGAACATCACCGTAGAAGGAAATCTCTTGTATGCTGACAACCAGATGGTCAGTACTGCGTGCAGCCTTGGCACCTGTCTCGCCCTGGATGCCTTGCTTGGTCTGAACCTGAGTCTTACCAGCCTGATCAGGATATCCTATCAGGCATGCACCACCTTCAACAACGAGCGGTGCAAGATCAGCGACTTGCTGACAATGCTCAATGCACAGAAGGGCAAGGTGCTTTTCTTCGATTTGCAACATGTCACCTACAAGGAATTGGGTTTCCCGTTTACCGATGCCAACGAAGAGCATGTGGCCATTGTTGTGGACAGCAAGATCAGCCCGAATGCAATGCGGGAAGAAATCAACAGCAAGCGAAGAGCCATAGAGCGTGCTTTCACTAAGCTCAAGGAGCTGAAGAGTGGTGGTTTCCTGCGGGATTTCCCTGAGAATGAACTGACTGCCAGGGTGGTGCCTCTAGACGAGGAAGCTCGTCATATCTGCGAATATGTGCTGATGGAATCCCACCTGGCCAATGATGCTGCGTCCCTGCTGAATGCCAAGGATGCTCTGCTCTACGGAAAATTGATGAACCGCGTGCAAGCAGGGCTCAGGGACCTCTTGGAGGTTACCTGTCCTGAGGTTGACTGGCTTACAAAACGTGCATCCGAGCTCAACGGGTGCCTGGGATCGGTCCAGATCTCCAACGGGTTCAGCGGCAATATCATGGTCCTCTTGAGTAAACAGGCGCTTCCAAGTTATATTAGCCGTCTGGAGGATTATGAACACATCTTTGGCTTCCATCCCCGCTGGTATACCTATGAGGGAAGCGAAGCAGCAAGGGTTGTGTTTCCTGAGCACAGATGAACATACTGCTGACCAATGATGATGGGTACCAAAGCGAGGGGCTGAGAACGCTCTCCGAAGCGTTGGTGCGTGCAGGTCATGCAATCTGGATCTGTGCCCCCAGCTCCGAACGAAGTGCCAGCAGCCACTCCATGACGCTGCGCGGGGAGATCACCATCACTGAGTACGGCAAGAACCGTTACCATTGCAACGGTACTCCCGCAGATTGCATTCTCTACGCATCCAAGGGCAAGATTTTCCGCACCCAGCCGGATCTGGTCATCAGCGGCATAAACCATGGGTACAACATCTCCACCGACATCCTTTACTCTGGTACGGTGGGGGCAGCACGAGAAGCAGCCTTGACCGGCTTGCGTTCCATGGCAGTGAGCTGTACCCGTAGCAGTGACGGGACCTTTCCGTTCGAACGCAGCGCAGCCTTTGTCATCGAGCATCTGGACGAATTCTATCCATTGACGAGCAGCGAGTGTATCATCAACATCAATGTCCCCGGTGACGGGAATGGGCACTGGAAAAGTGCACAATTGAGTTATTTGGACTATCATGATGCGGTGGAGACGAAGCGTGAGGAGCAGACGCGATTCTACGATACCTCCTCGGTCCGTTTCGGAACCTCGGTTGTCCTTGCCCTCAAAGGCGGTGTCTCTCCTGTGCAGCGATGCAACACACAGGACACCGACTTCCAGGCTGTCCGCGACGGATTCGTCAGCGTCACCGCACTCTCCATCCTGCCTCCCGTCCACGCCTCCGTGCAAGCCCAGTTGGAAAAACTGAGCCAGGAGGCATCCTGTGGGTAAGTGCTGGGAATCGAAATGCACCAAGTGCGGTCTCTGTTGCCATGAGAAGGCTGTCTACGGCAAGAAGCTGGTGATAGACCTCGATTCCTGGTGTGAATTTTTCGATCCAAAAACCAAGCAATGCACAGTATATACCCAGCGCTTCACCCGTTGTCAGCGCTGCAAGAAAATGACCTACCTCAGGGCGATGTTCGCTTCCTATCTCCCCGATAGCTGTGGGTATGTTACCTGGGCAAGAAGCCATCACATACGGTTTGCCAAGCGACGCATCCTCCAATTCATTCATAGCAAGAACTGTCCCCAAGAAGACTCAGACGACCACCTGTACAAAGCATTCCAGGCATAATCGGTACGTGGCTTGACCTTCGGGGCCTCGTATAACTATGTTGTCTATGAGGTGTATCTATGGAACAGCACATAATTTATTTGGATAACAATGCGACCACCGTGATGCATGAAGATGTCATCGAAGCGGTCCATGAAGCACATATCCTGTACGGAAACGCTTCCAGCATGCATGGCCTTGGCCGTGCCTCCGCCCAGGCCATTGAAGAGAGCAGATTGGCGATAGCCGATCTGATCGACTGCTCACCCAAAGAGGTGATTTTCACCAGCGGGGCGAGCGAATCAAACAATACTGTCTTCTCCACGATCAGGGAACGTATTGATCTGGGCTCGAAACGGGATCGCATGATCACCACCACGATCGAGCACCCTTCCATCATTGAGACGGTCAAGTATCTCAAGAGCCGGGGCTACAAGATCGACGAGTGTCCTGTGGACGGGACGGGAATGATCGATCTGGAGGCATTCAAGACCTTGCTTGGGGAAGATGTCGCTCTGGTTTCGGTCATGACCGGAAACAATGAGATCGGAACGATCCAGCCCATCAGGGAGATTGCACAACTTTCCCATGCAGTCGGAGCCCTCGTCCACACCGATGCCACCCAGGCAATCGGCAAGATTGAGGTTTCGATGCGGGAGATGGATGTCGACTATCTCAGCCTTTCGGGGCATAAGTTCTATGGACCGAAAGGAATCGGCGTACTGGCGGTGAAGACCAAGGCTCCGTTCAGCCCCCTTGTACATGGTGGACACCAGGAGGGAGGCCGACGAGCCGGTACGTACAATACCGCTTCCATTGTGGGAATCGGGGTTGCCGCAAGACTTGCCAAGGCGGATTTGCAGGAAGAACATGACAGGCTTTGGTCTCTGAGAGAGATGCTGCGCAAGGGCATTGAGGAAAGCATCCCCAATGTTGTGGTGAACGGCAACCAGCAGCACTGTCTGCCGGGCACACTGGATGTCTCCTTCCCCCATGCTGAAGGCGAATCAATCCTGCTGTACCTCGATATGGAAGGAATCATGGTTTCCACCGGAAGTGCCTGTGCAAGTGGTTCGCTTGAACCCAGTTATGTGCTTCTCGCCTCCGGGGTGGATATTGAGCTGGCGCACGGCTCCATTCGCTTCAGCTTCGGTAGATACAATACCGCCGACGATGTTGCCTATGTATTGGAGAAACTGCCCCCGATCATCAAGCGTTTAAGGGAGATGTCAACACGATGACAAATTTTATGAGCCAGTGGGTCTACACCCCTGTGGTGAAAGACCATTTCATGAATCCCAGGAATACCTGGAAAGAAGAAGAGGATTTTCAGGCTGATGGAGTCGGAGAAGTCGGCTCCCTTGCCTGTGGCGACCAGATGCAGATCATGATCAAGGTCGAAGACGATAAGATTGCAGACTTGAGGTGGCTCACCTATGGCTGTGCTTCTGCCATCGCAAGCACTTCCATGATGAGTGAGATGGCCATCGGCCTAAGCCTCAAGGAAGCGTACAACCTCACTCCTGCCATGATCACCGAAGCTCTCGGTGGGCTTCCGGAACACAAGTTCCACTGCTCTGTGCTCGGAGACAAGGCTCTTCGGGCCGCCATTGATGACTATCTTGAGAAACAAGGCAGGGAGAATCCCTTCAAGAAACATGTGGCAAAGGTGATCTGTGAGTGCAAGAGCGTGACTGACGTGCAGATCGAGGACCTGGTGAAAACCGGTCAGGCCAAAACGCTGGACCAACTGCAGGAACTGACCGAATACGGGACGGTCTGCGGAAAGTGCAAGCAGGAGGTCAGCGACCTCTTCGACGAGTACAAGCACATCTACAACGTCTGATACCAAAAAGCAGAGGCGGCCATTCGGCCGCCTCTCCTATCAGGATGCAAATCCAAGTAAGTGCAGATGCTTTCCGATATGCTTGGCAAGCAGGTCGGCATAGAGCTGTTCCTCGATGGCCAACAAGGAGAAAAACTCATCCTTGAAGAGTTTTCTGCCGGTGGCATCCGTATCCTCCAGAAGAAACCCATAGGTGATGTGCAGCAACTGTCTGGCATTGTCATCCTCAAGGTAGTGCACGAGCTCTGCATCCTGGGTTGCATCCAGTGCCTCGATCGCTGAGATATCCGTTGTTACATGGTAGAACGCACGAGCATCTGCAAACCGGCTGAGTGCATGGCGGTGCATCCTTCTGTAGAGATCCGGATCTTTCAGGGCGACGAGGCGCATCGCCTCCAGCCAGTTTGTGCCGGCTGTCTTGATGTGAAAGCTTCCCTTGATCGTCTTCTGCAGAATCGGGAAGATGCTGAACTTGTCACTGCCGGAGTGAACACTGAGGCGATATCCGAACTGTTTTGCAATGGCAGTATGTGCAAGCAGGTCCTGCTCAAACAGTGCAAGGTCCCCGCGATAATCGATACCCTTCTGGAACTCCCCGATGAAACGGGGAGCGAGCGTGGAAACAACCACCTTGCGTCGTTTCAGTTCCAGCGCGATGAACAGATGACTCTTTACATCGGTGGGGGTGTCGGTCTCATCGATGGAGACTTCGAAATCGAGGCTCACCGCTGACCCTGCAATGTATTTCTCATAGATGGCTTGGATGAAATCCAATGCACGGTGATAAATGAGGATGTCGCGCTTCAGATGCTCCGTATCAAGGGTGTAGTTCTGGTCCGAAACAGTGAAGACCTGGTCACGATACCTATCCTCATAGCTCTTGCAAAGTGTTGCATCCAGCTGCTCATATTTGGCTTCCACCTCATGGGTGCCCAGGGTGAAGACGGTGTTGTCGATCACATCAGAGCTGTCAAGGGTGATCATGGTGACTCCCGCTTCCAGGGCTTTCTCGATGTCTGCTTCCTTCTTCAGATGGTCTCCGTCAGCACCATAGCCGCCGGTATATCCTTCCTGGAAGACTGCATAGGCAGCCTTGTCGATGACATCCTCGAACGTTCTTCCCGTCAGCGTAAGCTCACGAACACTCTGCTGGGCAAAAATGGGAAACACCGAGGTTCCCTGCAAAGCACGGATATGGCCGCAAGTAGCTTCCCCAAGTCTGTCTCCCAACCCGATTGATGTCCGCTTGTTTGCATTTGATTGGGGTTTTGTGTAGGGAAGATAGGAATTGAGCACCAATCGGTTCGCATGGTTGGTTGGACAGATCTTGCATGATCCTTCGGTCGTTCCCTCCAGTTCATCAAAAACCGGACCACTTCCGGTGGCTACCAGGTATTTCTCCCTGCCTGCCCTGACCAAGGCGAGCGTGCACTCCCCAAGGCTTGTCTCCGAGCGTTCATAGAGGGTGATGGGTTTGCCCAATCGCTTCTTCAGTTGCTCCGGTTTGATTCGTTTCTCTTCGTAGAGTTCCATACAGGTATCTCCTTCGCCTAGATGACGTCGAACTCACTGCCCCCAATGAACTCCCTGAGCAGGGAGTCATGGGGAACGAGGGTATCGGGAATGGGGTTCACATGCTCGAGGAATCGCAAGAGTCTCCGGGCAGTCTCGTACGCAGGCCCTGCTGCAGGCTTCACCATCTTCAGCAAGGGTTGCGCATAGGTGGTCAACACACCCAGCTCATAGTCGAGGGCACTGTTGATCATAACATTTGCATTGTTCTGGAAGGGGAAAATGTAGCGGTCTTCCCCTCTCTGGACCGAAGGCCACATGTTCAGGGTTGTCTCTGCATTTGTGCCACGGGTTCGGTTGTCCCTGATCATGCGTCGGATGATACGGTTGTCCGTGGTACTGATGCGGTTGTGGTCATCCAGATTCAACTGGGTGAGGGCGGAGATGTAGACCCTGAAGAGCAGGTCCTTGTCCAAGGATGCGGTCAGCTCGGGATTCATCCCATGGATACCCTCGATGATGAGGATTGTGCGTTTGTCCAGCTGTACCGGAACGTTTTCATAGGTACGGGTTGCACTCTTGAAATCAAAGCGCGGGAGTTGGACAGGCTCACCGGCAAAGAGATGGGAGAGGTCTTCCTGGAACTTGGGAACGTCAAGAGCCTGGAGAGCTTCCAGGTCGGGCTTGTTGAACTCATCCTTCGGGGCTTGGCTTGGGGGCAAATAGTAGTTGTCCAGTGAGATCTTGATCGTCTTCTTGCCCAGTACCTGCAGCTGTATGCCCAGCTTGTGTGCAAAGGTGGTCTTGCCCGAGGAAGAAGGGCCTGCCACCAACACGGCCTTGACACTGCTGTGCAGGTTGATCTGGTCGGCAATGCTCGCGATTTTCTTCTGCTGAAGGGCCTCGGCAAGGCGGATGAAGGATTCAACCGTATTCTGGTTCCCCATCTTGTTCAGTTGGCCCAGACTCTGGATATTGAGGATGCTTCCCCAGGCCTTGTACTCCTTGAAGATGGAGAAGAGCAATGGATTGTCGACAAAGGGATCGAGACTCTTGATATTGTGCGAACGGGGATAGCGCAGCAGCATGCCACGATCCTGATACGGTTTGAGCTCCCAGACCTTCATCAATCCGGTTCTGGAGAGAAGCGGCTCATAGGAGATGTCCAGGTACCCTTGCAGGCGATAGAGGTTCACCTTCGGATCGTTGCGCGTAGAGAGCAGGGCGGCCGTCTGGTCGAAATGGTTTTGTTCGAAGTAGGAGAGCGCCGCTTGGTAAGGCAGGGTGACTTCCTGGATGTTCTGGTTTTGTTCCACAAGACTTCGCATAGTGGTTTCGATCGCCTCGATGTCCGTTCTGTTGAGCGTAAGGTCATCATCGAAGCTGAAGTAGTAGCCATCGCCGAGGGAGTGGCCGATGACCAACCTCCTCTGCGGATAGAGCATCGATACGGCAGCACACAGCAGGTAGCAGATTGAGTGGCGGTACATACGCTTGCCCATATCGGAGAACAAGCGGACCGGCTGAAGCGTACAGTCGGCAACCAAGGAGCGGCTGCAGGAGTGCAGTTCATGGTTCACCAAAGCGCCAATGTACGGATTGTCCTCATAGATGGGATTTCGGCAGGTATTGGCCATTCCGGTTGCAAAAAAGACATCCTCGACCGTCGATCCTATATCCAGGGAGAGTTGTTGTCCGTTGATGGTTACGATGATCTGTTTCATACACCAATCATACTAGAGCAACAATGAGCGAACAAGAGCAAAGCGTTTTCCAGCCGAATGTGCTATACTGATGCTTTCCAACGAAAGATTGACAGCGTGTCTGGAGGTAGCTACCTTTTGTATATGAAAAAGAAGCGTGCACTGGCGTATCCCTATCGCCATCGTTC
This sequence comes from Spirochaetia bacterium, assembly GCA_009930195.1. Classification (GTDB taxonomy): domain Bacteria; phylum Spirochaetota; class Spirochaetia; order Sphaerochaetales; family Sphaerochaetaceae; genus Sphaerochaeta. Next base: position 7,686 of record RZYT01000028.1, read on the forward strand.
GATACTGCATATAGATATTGGCTCTGAGACGTATTCTCAGATTCCCCTGGAAGAAGATGAGGCGAAAGCCTTGCTCGGCGGGCGTCTGCTTGCCCTCACCCTGTGGGAACGATTTGCCCAATTCGACGAATTGGACCGGAAGAGTTATGAAAGAGGCAATCCGGTGGTTTTTGCACCGGGGGCCGGGGTCGACACGCCCCTAAGCTGTTGCACATCCTTTACCGTGGTCACCAAAAGTCCGGTCACCGGAGCTCTTTCCATCACCAGCGCAGCCTCCTCCCTCGCCCAGGCAATTGTGGATTGCGGCTATAGCGCTTTGGTCATCACCGGTCGGGCCAGACGGCTTTCCTCCTTCTCCATCTCAGAGGGAAAGGTTGGGTTTTCCAGCTCAGAGGAGTTGCACGACCAGCTCACCACAGAAGTGGCAAAGCGCTCGAATGCCGCACATGTGGTTGCAATAGGACCTGCAGGGGAGCACTTGGTAAGCCATGCTTCCCTCTATGCAAACGGTCAGAACATCACCCGTGGCGGGGTGGGGTTGGTGTTCGGGATGAAGAACATCAAATACTTCACCCTTCACCCCCACTTGCAGGGTCGAGACAGCTATGATTCCGAGCGTATGGGAAAGCTTTCCACCTCCCTGCTCAAGGAAATGAACAGCACGAAAATTGGGAGAACCATTGCTGAGCAAGGTTCCATCGCGTTGCTGCAAAAGGCCAATCATCATGGGTGGGCTGCCATCGATACATACTCTACGCGCATCGATGGTCGTCTCTGGGGGCTCTGTCCTCGTTCATGTGAACAGCAGATGGATGCCAAAGTGCCAGCCTGTCCTGCCTGTACCGAGAGAAACGCTCTTGATCTGGAAAGTGGAATGGCCCTTGGTTCGAATCTGGAGCTGTTTGACAGCAGGAGCGTACAACAGCTGGTGACCCGATGCCTTGAGAACGGCCTCGATCCGGTGAGTGTCGGTTCTGTGCTTGCATGGGCGCGAAAATGCCGTCAGGATGGGCTATTGGGCTTCCTGCCCGATATGCAGCGTTCTTCGGCAATGGTCTACTTGCGCTTGATCGATGCCATGGCTTTCGGCCGAGGTACTGGTGAGCAACTGGGCAAGAGTCTTGGGGAATTGGTTTCCCTCTATGGGGGTTTTGAGCACGCCTATATGGTGCAGAACCTTCCCTTGCAGCCTTACGACTACCGAGCCCTTCCGGTGCAGGCTACGCTTGCTGCCATCGGGGATGAGACACTGGTGGTGGGCGAGCTCTTGTGGGGCAATCGCTACAGGCGTGGCAATGAGCGGAGGCTCGCCTCCTGGGCACTCAGTGCGCAGACCCTTGGCATCGCAATGGAAGGGGTGGGGTTCTGCCATTGGGCATCGGTATCGCACTTTGCACATCCTTTGTTGCACTTCCCGCACTTCAAACGCGAAAAGAGACTTCTCTCCCAGCTTTCCGAACTGGCGTCCTTATCTGAGGGATATGAGATTGACAGTTCGTGGATGATGAGCTATGCACGGACATGCCTGAAAAAGCAGCGTGAGATCACCTATCGCCTTCGTGGGAAGACCGGACCGTACGGAGAGCTCCCGGACCAACTGCTGGTGAACGGAAAGAGCAATTTCCGTGCTGCCCAAGTGGTCCCCCTGGCCCGTCTGCTCGATGCCTATTGGTCGCTTTCTTCGAAGAAATCGTATTGGAGGGATGGCAAGAAGCGGTCGTCGTCAAAGGCTCGTACCGAAACTCCTTCACCGTCCAAAATGGCATAACTGGGTCCCAGACTGGTTCTGGGATAGGTTGGAGAGCCAGGGTTGAGCAACAGGATGCCGTCTGCATCCAGCTGTACTTTTGGTACATGCGTATGCCCATAGAGGAAAATATCCCCTTTCCTGAGGTCAAGTCCGTAGGGGGAGGGGTATCGGTCCCCATGCGTCATAACCAGTCCTCTCCCTTTCCATGGAGCTCTCCACACCAAGGGAGGCAGGTTCAGGGATGCGTTGGAGAATTCGTAGGAACTGTCACAGTTTCCCCGTACCAGATGCATAGGGATCTCCTGATGCAGGAGTGCCGAGAAAAGCGGGTTGTCCGATGGACAGAGATCTCCTGCAATCAGGATGGCCTCTGCGTTGAACCTCCGTGCCTTTTCAAGCAGGCGTTCGAGAACCCGCAAAGAGCCATGAATGTCACTGGTAATCAGGTAGGTTGGAGTCACGGCTGAGAATCTCCTCCACATTTTTCCATTTGATGGAAGCATGCTTCTTGTGATGTGCGCACATTGTTGCTATTATGATACGAGAATTATATAAAAATATACAATACGGGGGGAGGCCTATGTCATCCATCAGAGAGCTGGAATGCAGTGATGGGAAATCAGTGTGGTACCGCGTCTGGATCCCTTCTGACTCCCAGGTTGAGGCGGTACTTCTCATTTTGCATGGTATGGCAGAACATAGTCTTCGCTATGAACGCTTTGCAACCTATCTCAACGCCAAGGGGATTGCAGTGTATGCACCCGATCATCGTGGACATGGAGAAACTGCCGTTCGCAGCTCCGATACCCTTGGATGGTTTGCCGAACGCGAAGGCTGGCAGCGGGTGGTCGATGATGCATATGAGCTGACCAATGTCATCCTCTCCGAATTTCCCAGGAAACCTCTCTTTCTTCTTGGTCACAGTATGGGCTCATTTCTTGCCCGGACGCTCATGGTGCAACACTCAGATCTCTTCGACGGTGTGGTGATCATGGGTACCGGCCCAAGCCAAGGCCTTTTGGGAAAAGTCGGAAAGATGCTGGCAAAGAATCATGTTTCCAAGTATGGGTCCAAACACCCCGATACACTGTTGGACAAGATGAGTTTCGGGTCCTACAACAAAAAGATTACGAGGCCACAGACGCCTTTCGACTGGCTGAGCCGTGACAAGGAGCAGGTTGCCCGGTATATCGACGATCCTCTGTGCGGTTTTGTCTGTACTTCCAAATTTTTCGATGATCTGCTGGATGGGGTGGAAATGGCAAATGACCGCGCTCGTGCAAGGAAACTCCCTGCCGATCTCTCCCTTTTGGTCATAAGTGGGGAGAAGGATCCCGTAGGTGGCTACGGCAAGGGTGTCCGAAAGGTCTACGAACTCTATCGGGAGAGCAATATCAGTGATATCACCCTCCACTTGGTTCCCGAGGCACGCCATGAGCTGCTGCAGGAGACCAACAGGCTTTCCACAAAGGAGTACCTGTACTCCTGGATGAGCCAAAGGATCTAGGGATGGCTTTCAGGTCTGTGATACAGCAAAACCTCAAACGACTGGGCCTTTTCTATGCTACGGTTTTCCGGCAGGCGATGAAGGACAACATCCTCAACTCTGCCTCGGGTCTTGTCTATTCAACCCTGCTTGCCATAGTACCTGCCCTTACGTTCATCTTTACCTTCTTCAATGCCTTGGGAGTTCTTGAGCCCTTGATAGCATTTCTTTCTGAGTGGCTCACTGAGCTTGCCGGGGTACAGGCTGGGGGTGAGTTGATGACGTTGCTCACACGCTATACCCGCAATGCAACCAGCCTCGGCGTGGTGGGCCTTATCTCGTTCCTGGTTACCATGGTGTTGTTGATCAACAAGGTCTGGACGGTGATCAACCACATCTATCGTTCCTCACGGTCGAGAAATCCTGTGAGACGGTTTGCCGGCTACATCACCTTCCTCATTGTGGCAAGCTTGCTTCTGGCTGCCTATGTCAGCGTACAGTCTGTGCTCACCACGTGGTATCTGGACTTGCTCGGGGTAAGCATGGGGCGCTGGTCTTCGGCACTGCAGTCCATCGCACCGGCACTCATTGTTGCACTGGTCCTTTTCTTGCTCATATACTTTGTCCCCAATACCAAGGTTCGGTTCAATGCCGCGTTCCTCGGCAGTCTTTCCGGGGTGCTGGTCATTACCATCTTCAGCAAATTCACGACGTTGCTTACCAATCTGGCTACCAACTTTTCGGTCATTTACGGTTCGTTTGCTGCGGTCTTCCTGTTTCTCTTTTTCTGCTATGTGTTCTGGGCCACGGTCTTTTTCAGTGTTGAGCTAGCCTATGTCCATCAGTTCCGCCCCGATGCAACAAGTTTCCGAGGCTTGCCCCAAAGCCCATCTCTGCAGCTCTCGGAAGGAACCAACATCATGATGCTCATCGGCAGCAACTTCCGCGAAGGACGGGGTGCCACTTCCACCAAGGAGATGCTGGACAGGCTTGCCATCCCGTTCAATCGCCTGCAAGGCTTTCTCGATCTGCTGACACAGTTGGACTTCATCACATCCACAAACAGCAGCAGGACCAGCTTCATCCCCAAGCAACCCTTGGAAAGTCTGAGAATGCAGGAGCTGGTGATGGGGCTGTACGGTCTCGCGAACATCGATGAAGTGGAGCACGATACGGCAGGGGAAGCAGTGGCCCAGCAGGTGCAGGACCACGGTATTGCGTCTCTGGGAAACCTTACCATCGAGAATCTGCTGCAACGAATCTAGCCCAAGGCCACATCCAGAACCATCATGGTCACAAAGCCGAGCATAGTCCCGAACGTTGCATAGTGGATGCCCTTGTGGTCACCTTTTTCTGCCTGGGACTCAGGTATCAGCTCCTCAACCACCACATAGATCATGGCCCCTGCCGCGAAGGAAAGGGCATAGGGAAGAATGGGTTGCATCTGGGTGACCAAAAGGGCGCCAAGCACTCCCCCCAGGGGTTCCACAATGCCGGAAGCCTGGCCGTAGAAGAAGGCCTTGCGCCGGCTCAGGTTTTCCCTGCGAAGCGGAATGGAGACTGCTGCTCCCTCGGGAAGATTCTGCAGTCCGATACCTATGGCAACCACCAAAGCACCCATCATGCTGTCTCCGCCGATGATCGCTGCAGAGCCGATGGCCACTCCCACTGCCAACCCTTCGGGGAAGTTGTGCAACGTGATTGAAAGCACCAGAAGGATGGATCGCCTGAGATGTGTTGGCAACCCCTCCTCATCGCCTTGCTTTGAGCCGATGTGTGCATGGGGGAGGAGGTGGTCGCTGAGCCAGAGAAACCCTCCGCCAAGCAGAAATCCGATTGACGCAACGAGGTAGGCGGGGACCTTCCCTCCCTCCGCTATCTCTATGGCAGGGGCAAGCAGGGACCAGAAAGAGGCTGCTATCATGACTCCGCTGGCAAAGCCAAGCATGCTGTTCATGACATGGGCTTTGATTGTCTTGAAAAAGAACACAAGCGCTGCGCCCAAAGCAGTCATTGCCCAGGTGCCCATGGTGGCAAGGAACGCCAGAAATACCGGATTGTTACTCATACCGTTACGATACGAGCCTGCCAAGCATAGGTCAAGAGGAAAACCGCTTGCCTAGCACTGCAAACAAAGGCTACTCTGGTGATGGAGGCTCCTATGGTGTTAGATTCCTTGACCCAACCAGTGATCGACCCCCTCATCTGGCACTCTTTTCCTGATGAGCGTGACGGTATTCTTACCGATGAAATATGGAAGTGTGGTGACCTTGTCTGCACACTCTTGAAAGACCCTGCCTGCAAAAGCGGGGAGGATCTGGTACGCATTCCCTACTCGGTGGTGGTCCAGCGCAAAGGCAAGACCATCCTTGCCGTCAGCCTTGAGCAGGAGGATCTTCGCTCCCTCTCCTACAAGCTCGGATGCTCGCTCAGGGAGTTGCAGGATGAGTACCAGACCAAGGGTTGCTTCTCAGAGCTCAGGGCGTATCTCTATACTGCCTTGGAACGTGAAGACCTGGGGCTCTATGATGGGGATATGGACTTGCAGAGCATCAGGATCTTCTTCCTGGAGAACATCTGCGATACCTTTGATATCCTCAGTGAGCCGGTACAGCTCAAAGGGTAAAGACAAAGCTTCCTGAGAAATGTACCGAGGAAGAGGGTCCTGAAGGCTCCCGATAGGGAGCTATGATACCCGTTCCACCCTCCTTGATCGCCAAGGGTGCATAGAGGGTGGAGGTGTTCTCGTGGGGAACCAGTGTCGAAATGCGTGCTACGGGGGCAGAGGCAATCTGGGCCTTGAGCACGACGCCCTCGATCTCCAGCAACACCCACTGCCCATAGGAATACCCTGCCTCGAGCAAATCCTCTTCACCGATTGAGATGCTCACCATCTCGCTCACCGGCATTCCTGCCACTTCCAAAGGGATGCTTTGAGCTCTTTTTGCAGTGGTGCAGGATGCCAGCAGCAACAGGCTGGCAAGTATGGTCACGATATATGCTTTTCTCATTCAATCCTCCTGAATCAGGGTGAAGGAATTCTTCTGGTACTCCAAAAGGCCTTCCCTGCGCATCTTGCTCAATTCGCTGGACATGGCGCTGCGTTCCACACACAGATAGTCTGCCAGCTGCTGGCGGTCGAACGGGATGGAGAAACTCCTGCTCCCTCGTTTCTGTGCTTCACTGGAGAGGTAGGAGAGCAACTTTTCCCGTGTGCTCCGTTTGGTGATGTGGTTCATCTTCTTCATGAGTTCCAGATTCTTGTAGGAGAGCAGGCGCACCATATTCTCGATGAGTGCGTGATGGAAGCTGCACGCTTTGGAACAGGAGCTTATCACCTGATGCACATCCAAGAAGAGAATTGAGGAAGGCTCGCAGGTGATGACCGACACTTCGCTCATTTGTTGGGTGCAGGCAAGCGTTTCGGCAAAGCTGTCAGCAACCCCCAGATTGGAGACCACGGTCCTATTGCCCCAGAAGTCATGGCGCACGATGTTTACCGAACCGCTGAGCACGATTCCCAGTTCGTCGGTATACTCCCGCTCATCAATGATCGTATAGTCCTTGGGAAACTCTACTTTTCTTGCCTTCAGACAGGTGAGCAGGCTGGGAATATCCTCAGCCTGGATCTGGGCGAAAAGGACCGATTGCATCAAGAGGGGAACGACATCCATAGATATTCCTTATCTGTTGTAAAAACAACATATATTCTTTGGAGGTCATGGTACCATAGCTTGCGATGCAAGACAATGGAGGACAGATATGATCAGACAGATGATTACCATAGATGAAGAAAAGTGCAACGGCTGCGGTCTGTGCGTGAGCGCTTGCCAGGAAGGGGCCATCGGCCTGGTCAACGGCAAGGCCGTACTGTTGCGTGAGGATTACTGCGATGGGCTTGGCAACTGCCTGCCGGTCTGCCCCACCGGTGCAATCACCTTCGAAGAGCGTGAGGCGCCAGCCTTCAACCATGAGGAGGTGGAGAAGCTGATGGGTGAGCAGAAGCCTGTTTTCAGCTGTCCCGGCAGCCAGATCAAGGTGATGAAGCAGGAGAGTCGGAAAGAAGAAGTTCCTTCAGCACAAAGTCCCCAGAAGATGGCAAGCCAGCTTCGCCAATGGCCCGTGCAGATCAAGTTGGCTTCCCCCAATGCCGCTTTCTTCAACAATTGCGACCTGCTCATTGCCGCCGACTGTGCAGCATATGCCTATGGGGATTTCCACAATACCTTCATTCGCAACCGAGTCACCCTCATCGGCTGTCCCAAACTCGATGAAGGCGACTATGCAGAAAAATTGGCTGCAATCTTTTCTAGCCATGACATCCGAAGCGTCACGGTGGCACGGATGGAAGTCCCTTGCTGTGGAGGTCTCGACCATGCGGTCAAGCGAGCCATCACCGCCAGCGGGAAGATCATACCCCTTGCCGTGGTGACCATCTCCTCCGAAGGGGAGATTCTTCGCTAGTAAATCCAGGAAGCCCCTATGCCAAGAGCAATCATCTGGGTTCCCTCCCAGTTGAACAAATCGGAACTTTGTCCGAAGGGAGCCGAGAGATATCCTACCAGACTGAATCCCTCAAAGACCGACCAGCTGGCACTCACTGTTGTGTTCATCGACAGGTCGAGTGGGCTGAGGATGGTCCTCAAGCTCAGCGAGAGGCTGGTGGACGGACTGTAGGCAAGCTCAGGGTAGAGCAGGAGGGTGCAGGTTGCATCCTCCTGACCTTTGAAAGCCCAGCTCTCCAAGGGTCGGCTGAGGAATTCCAGACGTAGTGTCATGGTTCGGTCGCCGGTGAAATAGAGGGAGTGGAACAAACCACCGGTAACCAAGAAGTCGGAAGAGGATGCTGAGAGCTCCTGGTCAAGAATAACTGAAGAGCTGAGGTACCAATCCGGCCCGATGTTTCCCTGCAGGCTCACATAGGGTTTATGAGTGCGTCCTGATGCGTCAGTGGTGGCATACCCAGCCTCCACCTTCGTCTCTCCCACATTCGTGTAGAAACGGAAGCCAAAGCCCACATCCTCTATCCTGGTGGTTGTACTGGGAATCAGGATTGCTTCGGCAAAACTGAAGAAGCCCAACGGGTAGTTCAGCGATGCCATCCAACCGGTGGTTTCCCGCAGGGTAGCCTGCATCAGGTTGACTGACGTCGAAGCGCTTCCATAGAGTACATCACCAGCATTGAAGAGCATGCCATCACCCCAGCTGAGGCGGGTTTTCCCTGCAGTCAGTCGGAAGGAGGGGAAGCGTGCACGCAGGTACGCCTTGTGAATGACCTCTTCCAAGGTTGGAGAGGAATCGGGATACGATGCCTTGAGCACGACCTCCCCGCGGATATTGCCCGAGTTTGGGGAAGGGAGGGAGATTTTCAGGTCCATGCCCATTGCCTGGTGAACCGTCTCTGTTGAGGGCTTGTAGGAGACACCTCCCAAAAGCGACATATCCACCACTGGGACTACGGCCGCGAGAAGCGGAGTCAGCAGGAAAGCGGGTACGAGAAGCAAGAGAAGTGTTCTTTTTCCTACCATGTCAGATTCTCCAGGGTGAAGAGATTTGCCTCAAGAGGAACATTCACTTCCAGACTATCCAAGGTCATCCAGGTAGCACTGTCACGCTTCATCTTGTCCTCGATTTTCGTCTCGGAAGGGAGTGTCCTTCCTTCAGTCTCGATGGTGGAGAGGACTTCCATCACCTTCAGGAGCCGCTTCTGGGCTGTGGAGTACTCAGCCTTCCACACCAGGTAGGTCTGTTTGTCCACCCAGATCTTCTGCACCGGGTAGGCTACGGTACGCTTCTTTGCGGTGAGCGTCAGCACATGACAGTCATGGCCCTTGACGGTCTCACTGCCTTCCAGGACCACCGTATAGCTGTCCAGTGTATTTTTCTCCTCGGTCATATCCTCATAGGAGAGATCGCTCCCCAGCACCGACTGCCTGAGGGCAGCCCCCTGCAATCGGATCAGTTCCTCTGCATCGGGATAGAAGAGATAGAGACTTGACTGGGTCCTCAGGATCTTCTGTCCCCGTTCAGCGGTACTGGTGAATTCGATCAGGGAGTCGCTGGTTCCTCGTGCCCATGCCTTGAAGGTGCTGATTTTGGTTCCGAACCGATCGGTGGTCTTGATGGAACCCGTGGAGACCGAGGTGTCAAAGGTGGCCATCTCATCCATCCTGCGGATGACATCCTCGCCGGTGAGGGCGAACAGGAACGAAGGGATGGTGCAAAGAAGCAAAAGGGTCAAAAGGAGTTTGACGACTGGTTTAGACATAGCGCAGAGCCTCCACTATTTGGATTTTTGAAGCACGTCGGGAAGGAATGAGGGTGGAAAGGGATGCAATGATGATTGCATACACCCAAACAAAGAGGGCGATGAAAAAGTTGACCTGTGGATACAGGATGGAGGAAATCTCCATGTCCACCCCACTCATTGCTTCGGTGAAGTTCAGCCCCACCTTGCTGAGAATGAAGACGATGATCAGGCCGGCAATGGTTCCAAGGGTGGATCCTATGATGCTGATGAAACTGCCTTCGAGCAAGAAGAGCCTGGTAAGCTCCTTGCCTTGCATGCCCAATGCTCCGAGTGTCCCGATCTCCCGCATCCGTTCATAGATGACCATCATCGTGGTATTGATGATCACCGTGCTGCCAAGCACGAAGAAGATCGCTCCCATGACGTAGTAGATTACCTTGGCGATGGTAAGGAAGGAGTACATCGTATTCAGATCCTTCCATGCTTTGGTTTCGGTCCCCAACGAGAGCTCGGTTTGGAGCAGTTCCTTCACCGAAGATGCTACATCCCGCTCCTTGTATCCCTCCTCGGTCAACAGGAGTATCTCCTGGACCTGTCCCTCCATCCTCAAGAGGTATTGGGCTCTGTCAAGCGGAACATAGAGCACCTTTGCGCTGAGCCCTCCCACGGGGAAGGAGGCAATGCCTACAATCTGGAAGGTCATGGCATTCGACCCGCGCAAGGCCGTGGATGTGAGCACCGTCACCTTGTCCCCTAGGTTCAGGTGGAGATCACGGGCAAGCAAGGATCCGATGAGCATCTCATTGTTGCCCTCGGAGGGGAGCCTTCCCTCCGTCACCAGCGACGGGAAGTCGATGAAGGCAGCTTCGGTGGCGAAGTCCACCCCGACACCCATCGCAGCATTGTTGTTGCCGTTCAGATAGAGGTTGGCAGGGAAGTTGATTCGTGCCGTTAGAGCACGCACTCCCTCCTGGTCTGCAACCAAAGGCAGGACCGCATCCGCATCAAGACTCAGATGCAAGGGGTTGTACCGCTCATACTGCTCAAAGGACTCATGGCGAACTCTCACCTCGCCGGTGTAATAGCTGACGAGATTGGTTGCCATGTCACTCTCCATTGCCTCCAGCAGGGCCAGAAGGGCCATGATGGCCATGGCAGAGACTGCGATGGCGATGGCGCTGAGCATCGAGCGACGGAAATTGCGGAATA
>RZYT01000207.1 GCA_009930195.1 Spirochaetia bacterium
CGCGGACAGATGGGTTCTGCAGCTGAAATTGGCCGAAGCGCAGCTGTGCTCGAAGCCGCAAAAGCAGGAAAACTCAACATTGTTGCAGACGGAACCGGTGGAGACAGCTGGAGTCTTGAAGAAGCCCGCAAAGTTGTTGAGGCAGCTATAGCGGCAGGCAAGGATTTCAACGTCATCTACGCACAGAATGATGGTATGGCACAGGGTGCTGTCCAGGCACTCGAGGCAGCTGGAATCAGTCATGGCAAGGGTGGCAAGGTCAAGGTAATTGGATTTGACTTCAACCGCTTCGCACTTCGCAATGTACAGGCTGGTTACTGGGATGCTGACATGCAATGCAATCCCCGTCAGGCAGCTCAGATCTCCGAATGGATCAAGAGTGGAAAGATGCCCAGTGGCGTTGTCTACCAGGAAGAATTGCTCTTGACTACCGAAACGATCACTGATGAACTCATCGAGAAATGGGGAATCAATGCCGATCTTGGCAAGGGTGTAATCACAAGGTAAGTTTCTTATCACAGTTATGCTATGTGTGCAGTGTGGTGCGCCAGGATACGATCCTGCCTGCCACACCGCACTTAGCTTGTTTCATATGAGTATAAGGAGATCATTGATTGTTGTCAGAAACCATACTCGAAATGAAGGATATCTGCAAATCATTTCCTGGGGTAAAGGCTCTGGATGGCGTGGACTTCAAGCTCCGAAAGGGTGAGATCCATGCTCTCATGGGCGAGAACGGTGCGGGCAAGTCCACACTGATCAAGGTCATCACCGGCGTCTACGAAAAAGATGCAGGCTTGATTACCTTACAAGGTGAGCCGATACACTTCAAGGCGCCGGAAGAAGCGCAAAACAAGGGAATAGGTACGGTCTATCAGGAAATAATGCTGTGTCCCAATTTGACTGTAGCTGAGAATATGTTCATCGGCCGCAGCCACGGCCCCGTCGTCAACTGGAAGCAGATGAACGAAAAGGCAGCTCAGTTGCTTGACTCCCTCGGTATCCCGGCAAGCCCAGTCCAGGAGCTTTCAAGTTGCTCCCTTGCGGTTCAGCAAATGATTGCAATCGCCCGCGCGGTGGATATGGACTGCAAGATTCTCATACTCGACGAGCCGACATCGTCTCTTGATGAAGACGAAGTACACAAGCTCTTCGCTCTCATGCGTGAACTGAAAGAGCGGGGTGTGGGAATCATCTTCATCACTCACTTCCTCGAGCAGGTGTACGAAATCAGCGACATGATTACCGTACTCCGCAATGGAAAGCTGGTAGGCGAATATGAAACAGCCTCACTCTCCCAATTCGATCTCATCTCGAAGATGCTGGGCAATGAACTTGAGGATATTTCCAAACTAAAAAAATATGAGCCGATCGTGTCCGATACCACAACCCCTGTATTTGAAGGCATTGGTCTTTCGAGTGCCGCAGGAGTAAGGCCCTTCAACTTTACCATACAAAAAGGTGAGGTGAATGGGTTTGCAGGACTGCTTGGTTCCGGACGCAGTGAAAGTGTCCGCGCAATCTTCGCCGCTGACAAGGTGACTGGTGGTGAAGTAAGAATGAAAGGAAAGCGGGTGAAGATCAAAACACCGCTGCATGCCATAAAACAAGGAATTGGATATTTGCCGGAAGACCGGAAAGACGATGGAATCATCGCTGACCTCTCGGTACGGGACAATATCATTCTCACCCTGCAGGTCCTGAAAGGATTTTTCAGACCTCTTTCCTTGAAACAAGCACAGACTTTTGCCGAGGAGTACATCAAGAAGCTGAACATCAAGACTCCGACTCCCAGCACACCGATCAAATCCCTTTCCGGAGGCAACCAACAGAAAGTCATTCTGGCCCGGTGGTTGCTCACCCACCCCGAGTATTTGATTCTGGATGAACCAACCCGTGGAATCGATGTGGGAACCAAGGTTGAGATTCAGAAGCTTGTGATCAACCTTGCTGCATCGGGAATGAGCCTGACATTCATCTCCTCAGAAATCGATGAGATGCTCCGAACCTGTTCCCGATTGATAGTCATGAAAGACCGTGAAATCGTAGCGGAACTCAAGGGAATGGGGATGACGGAGAACGATGTGATGAACGTAATAGCCCAGGGGGGAAAGACCATATGCGCAAATTGATACAAACGTTTTCTCACCTGTTCCTGCCCCTCTCGGTCATGATGCTGCTCATCATCATCAATCTGATAAAAGGTGCCGATTACTTCAGCATCTCCCTGGTTAACGGAGCACTGTACGGAAATATTCCGAATATCTTCTTTGGGGCTTCAGAGCTGGTCATCCTTTCCATAGGAATGACGCTGGTGACTGCGGCTTCACGAGGACAGGACATCAGCATTGGGGAAAGTGCCACCATCACTTCGGCTGTATTTGTCATGTTTGTCTTGCAGGCCAGTGAGGTCACCCTGTTTACCATCGTAATAGCATTCCTCCTGAGTTGTGTTGTAGGCTTGGCTCTTGGCGCATTCAACGGTACCCTGGTTTCGGTATTCAAGGTTCAGCCAATGGTTGCATCCCTCATCCTGTTTACGGGGGGCAGGTCAATAGCCTTCATGATTGACGGAAAGCTATCACCCATCCTGGCCAACGATATATCGAATCAGATAGGGACGGTGATTCCGGGGGTACCGATACAGACTCCGATAATCCTGACCGTTGTCTTCATCGTGCTTGTAGCAGTGCTCTTCAAGACTACTACGCTCAAACTCTATGTAGAGGCTGTTGGAATCAACCCGAATGCGGCACGTCTGAATGGCATCAATCCGAAGAAAATCATCTTTTTGACCTTCCTGATCATGGGTGTTTGTTCCGCAGTTGCAGGTTTCATCGCTGTGAATAAGGCAGGCCGCCACGACAGTGTGAACTTGCTCAAACTCATCATGATGGATGCGATTCTCGCTGTGGCGATAGGTGGCAACTCCCTGGGTGGTGGAAAATTCAGCATTACCGGTTCCATAATCGGTGCGTACACCATCGAGATGCTGAACAGGACTCTGCTCAGGTTGGAAATTGAACCGGCGATGATCAAGGTCTTCAAAGCAGTCTTCATCATCATCCTCATGGTGGTTGCATCACCCGTAGTCAGGATGCATATCAGCAAAACCCTTGACAGGGTTCGAGCTTGGAATATGCCGGCAAGCCAAAGCAAGGCTGCAGCCCCTACGAACATAGCCAAAAAGAAGGAGGAATAGGATGGCATCTGTGAACGTAATCAAACCAAAAGCAAGACTATCAAATTCAAATATCCTGTTTCTCATAGCTGCAGTCATCTTTGTACTGATGTACATCTTTGCATTGATCAGTTACCCAGCCAGTTTTATGCAGTTTCAGACGTTCTTTGACTTGTTCAACCTCAATGCCCCGCTCATCATCATGACGCTGGGGTTGTGCATCGTCATGATCGGTGGCGGAATCGACATCTCGATAGGCTCGGTATGCGGGTTGATAACAATGGCCTGTGCTGTCTTTTTGGAATCCAAGAGTGGAAGCATCGGGGGTGCCATTCTTATTGCACTGGGCATAGGGATAGCATTCGGAATCCTGCAAGGATATCTCATAGCCTATCTTGAGATCCAACCGTTCATCATCACCTTGTCAGGCTTGTTCTTGGCACAGGGACTGCTGACGACACTCCATAAGGATCCGATCAATGTCACTATGCCTGCATTCGTGGCATTACGGGACTTTGATATCGTGATTGCATGGCTGGGGACAAAAAACAGACTGGGAAATTTCATCCCGTGTGAAATCAAACCCGGTGCGGTGATTGTCGTGATCCTGCTTGTCATTCTTGCATCCTTGATGAAGTGGTCGCGTTTCGGGCGTAATGTCTATGCCGTCGGTGGCAATAGCCATAGTGCCATGATGCTCGGCATCAATGTAAAGCGGACCATATTCATCACCTATGTAATCAGTGGATTGACGGCCGGTATTGCTGGGTTTGTGTACATCATGACAACAGGA
>RZYT01000208.1 GCA_009930195.1 Spirochaetia bacterium
CCGGGGAGCATGCCTTCGCTGCGCAACAAGGCCAAGTTCATCGCCATCCCCTCCACCAGCGGGACTGCAAGCGAAATCACCGCATTCAGCGTCATCACCGATACCCAGAAACACATCAAGTACCCCATCGTCGCAGCTGACATGGTACCGGATATCGCCATTCTCGACCCCGCACTCCCCATGACCATGCCCAAACACATCACCGCCAATACTGGTATGGACGTCATGGCCCATGCAGTCGAGGCAGTCGCCTCAACCGCGGCAACCGCATTCACCGACCCGTATGCGGTGCAGGCGATCAAGATGGTGCTGGACAGTCTTCCGACAGCCTATGCCGAACCGAAGAATATGGAAGCAAGGCTTGCCATGCATGAGGCTTCAGCTCTTGCCGGCATGGCATTCACCAATGCATCCCTTGGTTTGGTACACTCCATGGCACACAAGATCGGAGGGGAGTTTGGCGTCACCCACGGGCTTGCCAATGCCATTCTGCTGCCCTATGTGATCGCCTACAACCGCAAGTTCTCGGACAAATACACCTATGCTGAGAAGCTCCTTGGCCTTCAGGATCTCTCCAAGGCTATCCAGGAGATGAACAAGAAGATGGATATCCCATCCTGCTTCAAGGATTGCACTGAGGTTGATTTCAATGAGGCCAAATTCAAGGAAGTCCTTGCGAGGATGAGCCAGCATGCATTTGAGGATCCTTGCACACTGACCAACCCGGGGAAGCCCACCGCAGCCGATGTACAGATGCTCTTTGAGGCAGCGTACTACGGCAAGGCCGTGAACTGAGCAACCATGCTCCCGAAACTGACGATAGGCGCTGCAATTGCAGCGCCTATCTTGTCAATTGGGTTGCTCTTAAGCTTGTTCTTTGGGAAGCACCAGGTTCAGCAGGATGCCGACCAGGGTTGCAAGGGCAACACCTGCAAGCGTGAAGGTGAGATCCTTGCCGATCATGAAGGAGAGGGTTCCCCCACCGATGCCGAGGACCAGGATGACGCTGCTGATCGTAAGATTGCGCTTATCCTCATAGTTGACTCCACTGTCAACCAAGGTCCTGAGACCGCTGGAAGCGATGGTTCCGAACAAGAGCATGGAAATGCCACCGAGAACCGGGGTGGGAATGGTCTGGATGAGAGCGCCGAACTTGGGAAAGAACGAAAGGAAGACTGCAACCACAGCAGCACCTCCGGTTACATAGACGCTGTAAACCCTGGTAAGGGCAAGCACGCCGATGTTCTCCCCATAGGTGGTGTTCGGAGGTCCTCCCCAGAAGGATGCCCACAAGGTTGCCAGTCCGTCACCGGCGATGGTCTTGTGAAGACCTGGATCCTTGTAAAAGTCCTTGCCTACCACCTTGGAGATCGTGAGGGTGTCACCGAGGTGCTCACAGATGGTGGCCAGCGAGACAATGATGAACGTGATGCTTGCCACCAGGTTGAACTTGGGCAGAGCAAAGGTCGGAAGGCCGAACCATGCAGCGTCTTTCACCGCCTGGAAGTTGATCAAGGCATACTGGGGGAAGAGCAGGCCCATGATAAGGGCAAAGAAGTAGCCTCCAAGCAGGCCCAGCAGAATCGGGATGATGCTGAAGAAACCCTTGGAGAAGATATTCGCGATGATGGTAAGGGCCAACGTCACCGTGGCGATCATCAGGAAGTAGAGGCTGTAGTTGCCATTGGCATCATTCATGGCCATCCCGATGGCAGTCGGGGCCAGGTTGAGGCCGATGACCACGATGACCGAGCCGATGACTACCGGAGGAAGCGCCTTGTTCAGCCAGTTGTATCCGCTCTTCTTGATGATGAAGGCCACCAAGGTGTAGAAGAGACCCGAGACAAAAGCACCACCCATTGCATAGGGCAAGCCGTATGCTGCGCTGATGGCTATCAAGGCCGGGATGAAGGCAAACGAAGAGCCCAGGAAGGCTGGTACTTTTGCACCGGTGATCAGGATGTAGAGCAAAGTGCCCGTACCTGCGGTGAAAAGTGCCGTACTGGGACTCAACCCAGTGAGGATCGGAACAAGAATGGTTGCCCCGAACATCGCGAAGACATGTTGGATGCTCAGAGGAATCCATTGTCCCATCGGCGGTTTGTCTGCCGGTCCGTACTTGACGAATTTGGATGGTGTATTGGCCATCAGAGAGCTCCTTGAGCCTGTACACAACAGCAAAGCAGAGCAAAGGTGCGTGTGCAACAGACAGAGGGGGATGATGACTTGCAGGAAGTCTCTCCATCCTAGCGGGAAAACCCGAAAAAAGGGAAGCGCCTGAGTGCATGTTTATGCAGAAATATGCGCAAAACAGGCACCATACTGCAACACTATGCCAATCTTCGTGTATCCTGGTTGCAAAGAAGGAGCTCAAGCTTGCCACTCTCCTCTGCAGGACAGAGTTCCTGCATCGCAAGCTGAACCCGCCTGCCAAGCCTGGAAAACTCCTCACTGGCGTAGAACTCACGCAGAATCTGGCGTGCCACCCTTCGTTTCTCAGCTCCCAATTTCCGTCCCGGTCTTGCCTGTCTCTGTCTTTCTTCCTGCATGTTCACCTCCTGAATAGGGGAGAGAGCGCCCCGTATACCAACAACAGGGGGGAAGCAAGAAATGCCACCAGTACAAAAAGCAACAACAGGATGGGGGAAGACAGCATCTTCCCATACCACTGCGGCAACACTTCCGCGGTCTGCTTTCTCTCTTCCATACTCTCCTCCTTTCGTATCCATGGACAGGATAGCGCAGGTTATGAGACACAGATTGTCACATCAAAGGAATTTCCAGATTTTTTTGCATGTCGGAAAGAGAGTCACGGTAGAGCTGGACAAACTCAGGGGGACTGATCGGCTTTGCTGCCGCCCCAAAGGCCAGAAGGGAGGAGAGAATCTCATGCAAGTCTGCTGCCGGAAGGGTTACTTCCAAAGCTTCTGCATCCCCTTCCTTGACGGTTCTCAGCTGTTGTTCCTTATGCCAGGTCTGGGTGGCGAGGGTCTCCTTCGCCCAGCCATACACACGGAAGGTGACGTAGGTAACCTCCTTGCCCATAAAGATCCCATAGCCACTGGTGATGAAGGCATCGAGCTCTTCCTCACCGAATCGCTTTTGGATACGATCACCCTGGATGGGAACGATGGAGATGATCCTTGAAAGATGGAAGGTCCTCAGCTGCTTGTGTTTCAGGTCGAAGGCCAGGAGGTACCACCGCCCGCTGTAGTTCACCAGTCTCAGCGGCTCGATGTGCCTGACCGAAAGCTCGGAGCGGGCGTTCTTGTAGTGCATGGTCATGCGAAGTTCACTCTTCATTGCCGAACAGACCTGGTTGAAGATGTCGTAGTCGGGCCAATCCTGGACAGGAGTGATGAACATGATTTTTTCGGAAAGGGAACGGTAGCCCTTCTCCACCCCACTGTCGAGCCCTTCGCTGAGCATGTCGGTAAGCGTGCTCATGATCCCTTGGGACCTGGCAAGACTCCGATAGATGGCATTGAGCACAAGGATCCGCTCATTTGAATTGGAAAAGAGGGTGAACTCCTTGGTATAGGTGTACCACCTCTTGGCCGCATCATAGGTGATCGGGGCCTCAAGATGGTTACGCAGGTAGTCGATATCCCTGAGGACCTGACGACGGGATATCTGGTATGTGGTGGCAATCTGTGCGGTTCTGACCCCACCCTCCTCCTCAATGGTACGGTTGATGAAGACAATGCGTTCTATTTGGCTCATGCTGAGAGTATACACACAAAACGGCCCTCCCGTGAGGGAGAGCCGCCGAAAAATGCAGAGATTGTTCGCTTACAGGGCAGCCTTGAGGTTTGCCTCGAGCTGATCCAGGAACGTAGCGAGTTCCTTGGGCAGCTTGTCGCCGAACTTCGGGTAGTGGTTGGCGCGGATGTCAGCGACTTCCTTCAACCAGCCTTCCACGTCGACAGCCAGAAGCTCCTTCATATCCTCTTCGGTAACACC
>RZYT01000209.1 GCA_009930195.1 Spirochaetia bacterium
AATATCTTTTATTTTCATATTATTAATAAATTTATTAAATTCATAACTTATTACACAAGTGTAGCTTTTTTTCGTTTCCACTACATCCTCATAGTTCATATACTTGAGTGATTATCTATGATTTACTGGTTTGTATACAACTCATGTCATATCTTTGTATTCATTATTCACTGAATCAATGACAAAAAAGGCGCCCTTTTGGGCCCCTGTATAAAAAGTTCCAGCCATTGCTTATGTCTCTGGAGCTATGCCGATTTCCACCGTCGATGAGTAGTTTCCAGGGGGAGCAGTCTGCACTGCCGTCTGGTCAGCCTTGACAGTGAACACATAGGGAGGCCGGAAAATATTTCCTCCCTCTTCTGGAGGTTGGCTCACCAGCTCAACCGAACCGGTAAGTGGATCGATGGTTGCAGGATTCCCATTGATGAGCACTTGGGCAATGCCGATCTCAACAGAACCCGCTTCGAGCGCAAAAGGAGTGAAGGAAGCTGTCACCTTCAGTGGTATGGGAACGTTCGTTCGGATGGCGTAGATGATTTCAGCCCCATCCTCATTGAATGCATCCGTGATATTCCTTGTGGAGAGAATATTCGTTGATGTCAAATCTGCAAGAAAGCCGTGCACCAACAATTCGGGTACACTCGTGGTAAGAGAAATGATTACTTGCGAAGTACCCGCAGCCCCCATCAAACCAATCAGGGGGAAAAGGAGTACCAATAGGAGTATGATTCGTCTCATGAAGTGGTTTCCCTCCCAGAAAAGCGTGCAAGATCCCTTCTGTGCTTCAGTGAAACTATACAACCAGAGAAAAACATATGTCAATACCTAAGGATTTTGCCGGAAGAATATTCTTTCCGAACACCTTAAATAATTTCATAACTTGTTATTTTGTATATGTTTATATTTATTTTTGCTTATGACATCCTTTTTCAAAAGAGCGTAATATCCAGTCTCAGGCATGAGAAAGCTCACCTTTGTTCGCCAACTTCATACATGAGGAATTTCCTATGTCGCATGAAAGAAGTTTTCCCAGTTGTAACATACAAGTATAATTCGCCATTAGCTATGACATACCTTCCAAACCTTTTGCTTATAACTGTATAGAAGGCGGAATAGCAATCACTTTCTTTGGACAAACCTATAACATATTCACCTGTTTTACCATTGCTTTTCCTCGGGAAATACCGTATACAGAAAGAGGTTGTTCCCTGGAGGGATTACTGATGAAGATTGCGCGATTTGTCTCAGGACAAAAGAAGGATTACATACCATGATGAACGGCAGCACAATTTCCGGATCTGAAACAAAGTCCACCACCATTGCAAACAAGCTTGAGGAAGAAATCCTCGCAAAGAAATACAAAGCAGGGGAGAACCTGCCCAGCCAGCATGAACTGGCCTCCCAATTCAATGCATCCAGCCGAAGTGTCAGGGAAGCTTTCAAGAATCTTGAAGCCAAAGGCCTTATCAATGTAAAGCAAGGGAAGAAGGCCATCGTACAGAGCAACAGCCTCGACCAGTTCGTGGAATCGTTGTCAGCCTCCATGATCAGCAAGCAGGCTCCGGACAAGAAACTGCTCACCGACCTGATGCAGGTACGGACCACCATCGAGGTCTCAGCCTCCAGGGAGCTTTCCCGCGATCCCAACCGCATGCTGATCGTCCGCTCCCTCGATAGGGCCTGTACCAAGATGGAACACCTGCTTCCCACCATGGAGACCGGCAAGGACCTTGAGGCACTCAAGCAATTCAAGGCTACGGAGTTTGAATTTCATGCAGCCCTGATCAAGTCGAACGACAACATCATCCTCTCCTCAATCTATGAGAACCTTGCCCCGCAGCTGTATGCAGCCATGGACAGGCTTCCCGAAACCTATGGGGAACAGAGAAAGAAGGTGAATGAGTACCGCTACCTGGTCGAAGCATTGGAAAATAGACAGACCGACCTGGCTGTCGCACTGACGCTGGTCAACCTGACCAATATCCGCGACAAGTTCGAGACACTCGACATGTAGCCTCAACCATAAACATTCTGGCCACCCATCTTTCTTGGGTGGCTTTTTCTTGGCCATTTGACAGATAACGACATATGTGCAACCATTAGGAAAGAGGTTACTATGTATATAGCAATTATCAACTTACATGGACTTGTACGCAGTGATAACATAGAAATGGGGCGTGATGCAGATACCGGCGGACAGACCCGATATGTCGTTGACCTGGTCAAGGAACTGGGAAAACGGGAAAATGTTGAAGTCGATCTGTTCACCCGCCTCATCAAGGATGCACGGTGCGACACAGACTACCAGAAGAGCGTTGAGCAGGTTGCCGAACATGCCAGGATCATCCGTCTTCCCTGCGGTGGAACCAAGTATATCCGCAAGGAGTTGCTCTGGCCTTACCTTGACGAATATGTCGACAACCTCATCGCCTTCTTCCGCACCCAAGGACGGGCACCCGACATCATCCACGCCCATTATGCCGATGCAGGATACGTAGCCACCGAACTTACCACCTACTTCCCCACCCCGCTGGTATTCACCGGCCACTCTCTGGGACGGAACAAGCTCGAATACCTGAAGAGTCAGGGTGTCAGTGAAGAGAAACTTGAGCAGTACTACCATATTGCCACCAGAATCAAGAACGAAGAACGCTCCATGCGCCATGCAGACCTGGTCATCACCAGCACCCACTACGAGAAGGATGTGCTGTATGCCCCCTATGAGGCACGTGACGAACAGAAGATGCAGGTCATCCCTCCCGGACTCGACCTGGATACTTTCTTCCCCTACTACCATTATGAAATCCAGGACCCCTCCATCACCGAGGAGATGAAACGTGCCCAGTACTCCATGGTCAGGGAACTGCAACGCTTCCTCACCACTATGGACAAGCCATTCATTCTCGCCCTCTGCCGCCCCGAAGCAAGGAAGAACATCGACCTGCTCATCGAAATCTACGGCAAGAGCAAGGAGCTGCAGGCCATTGCAAACCTCGTGATCGTCGCAGGCATCCGCGATGATATCGCAACGATGGAAGAGGGAGAGAAACAGGTCCTCACCGATATGCTGCTCCTGATGGACCGCTACGACCTGTATGGCAAGATGGCCATTCCCAAGCACCATAACCCGCAGCGTGACGTGCCTGAACTCTATCGCCTTGCCGCCATGAAACGCGGCATCTTTGTCAGCGCCGCAGCGTTGGAAAACTTCGGGCTCACCTTCATAGAGGCATCTGCAGTGGGACTTCCGTTTGTCGGGACAGACAAGGGAGGTGTCCAGGACATCAAGCAGAACTGCGACAGCGGTGTCCTGGTTGACATTTCCGACCACCAGGCAATCTCAGACACGCTCTATCAGCTGCTCACAGACTCCGAGGCATGGCAAACCTACTCCGAACACGGGGTGCAGAATATTCGTGAAGTCTACAACTGGACATCCCATGCAGATACGTACCTGGACCATCTCAAGACAATACGCTCGGCAAAACGTCAGGAGCCGGCCCTCGCCTCCCGACTTGCACAACTTGAGCATCTCTTGGTGGCAGACATCGACAACACCCTCACAGGAGACAAAAAGGGAGCTGAGGAGCTGGTGGCCATCCTCAGGCAGAACCAGCAGAAGCTTGGCTTCGCCGTAGCTACCGGCCGCAGCCTTGAGTCAGCTCTTGCCGTGCTGGAGGAACATGCTTTTCCCAAACCCGACATCCTCATCACCGCAGTAGGCAGCGAAATACACTATGCTGACGGACAGGTGCAGGACAAGGGGTGGTCGAACTTCATCCGAAGACGCTGGAAACCTGAACGCATCCGAAAGATCCTTGCCGACCTTCCTGAGGTACAACTGCAGCAGGGGAAAGGAACACAACGTGAGTACAAGATCAGCTATACCATTGCGAATGGTACGGATACAAAGCTTCTGATGCAAACCATCCGA
>RZYT01000029.1 GCA_009930195.1 Spirochaetia bacterium
GGCAACACCCCGTGTCCCAACTGCTTTGCCAGCAAGACCCTGATCATTGAGTCCGTCTTGCGTGAACTCACCAACAACACACGCACCAAGACATTCAGCAGCACCAACCTCCCGATCAGGGCCGAGCACAACGACGAGGAGAAGCTGGACAAGAAGGCCATTATCCAGGAGCTCTCCCTGAATACCTGCCAGTGCATGGATATGTCGGAGATGTTGCAGATTGTCGAGATAGCCCTGACTTACAGGAGGCGCAAACGTGTACGAAGGAATTAGGTCTCCTGTCATTCATACCCCCAAGACGCTCAGCGAGTTTGCAGCCATTGCATGGCGCTATCCACAGGCAATCCTGTGGGCGGGAGGCACCTATCTGATGAGCCAGAAGGAGTACTACCCCAGCGAGATCAAGGATGGGATCATCGATCTGGGGGGTATGGAGGAGCTGAAGAAGATCACCCGCAATGACAGGTTTGTCGAAATCGGATCCATGGTCACCACCAGCCAGCTGCTCTCTGCAGGAAAACTGGTCTTGCCCGACATCCTGCAGGAGACGCTCAGGACCCTGGCCAGCCAGATTGTCAGGCACCAGGTCACCATCGGAGGCTCGCTCTGCGTGCCCGATCTCCGCCTTCCTCTCTCCACAACCCTTGCCGTGCTCGATGCAATGGCAGAGATCAAGTACTACCAGGGCGGAAAGGTATCCACGCACTGGATCCCGATCGCAAAGCTCTATGACAGGGAGGGAAAGCTCCTGCTCGGTGAGCAGAAGGCCCTCCTTACCAGAGTCAGGATCGGGCTTGAATATGGGGATTACCAGAAGATCATTACAGTTGAGGACCCTATCCGCACCACTGACGAATGTGTTATAGTGGCGTTTCAGGCGAAGCGCTCGCAAAACTCCCTGAACAAGGCGCAGTTCTGCATAACCTTCCCCAACAAGGCCTTCCACATCAGCAAGGATCTTGAGTCAAAACTGTCGGGAATCACTCTCCCGATTCATCCTGAACGGGTCAATACGCTCTCATATGAGCTGGTGACCGAATTGACCAAAATGCACTCGGCGATCAGTGATCTGCAGTTGGAACGTGGGAGAAGGATTTTTGAGTCCTTTCTCCACGAGCTGAATGCAAAATCCCTTTCGCAATAGGCGCCTGGAGTACCGATACATGTCTGAAACCGAAGAGCAAACCGTGCAGCAAACCTTTGTCCACCTGCACAACCATACAGACTTCTCCCTCCTTGATGGGGCGGCCCCCATCAAGCGATATATGGAAAAGGCAAAGAACCTGGGCATGACCAGTCTGGCCATCACCGACCACGGCAACATGTTCGGATCATTGCGCTTCTACAATGCCGCAAAGGATGCCGGGATCAACCCCATCATAGGCTGTGAATTCTATTGCAACCCTACCGGCCACACCGAACGCCCCGCCCCGGGCGGCAAGAAGCCCAATCAGTACCATCTCATTCTCTTGGCGATGAACGAGCAGGGCTATCACAACCTGATGGAGCTCAACTCCATCTCCTACACCGAAGGCTTCTATTTCAAGCCCCGCATCGATGATGAGCTCTTGAAGCAGTACAATGAAGGCCTGATTTGCCTCTCAGCCTGCCTTGGGGGTGAAATACTCCAGCACCTGCTGAACAACCAGTACGAGCTGGCCAAGGAGCGGGCCCTCTGGTTCTCATCCGTCTTTGACGACGGACGCTATTTCCTTGAGCTGCAGGACCACAATCTTGCCGAGCAGAAGCGGACCAACCCCCTGCTCAAGCAACTCAGCGACGAAACAGGAATTCCCTTGGTGTGCACCAATGACATACACTACATCGACAAGAGTGATGCAAACGCCCAAGACCTCTTGCTCTGTGTGGGAACCAACTCCAAGAAAAATGATCCCGACCGCATGCGTTTTCCGAACCAGGAATTCTACATGAAGACCCAACAGGAGATGCATGATCTGTTTTCCTGGTGCCCCGAAGCGTTGGAGAACACCGTCCGCATCGCCCAGCGTTGCAATCTTGAGATTCATTTCCCCGGTCCGCTCCTGCCGGATTTCGAGGTTCCCGAAGGCTTTGCCGACCCTGCAAATTACCTGCGCCATCTCTCCAACGAGGGGCTGCGGAAACGGTACACCACCATAACCGAGGAGCTTCAGAAGCGTTTGGATTACGAGCTTGATGTCATCATCAAGATGAAGTTCGAAGGCTACTTCCTCATCGTCATGGACTACATCCAGTGGGCCAAGCAGCACGACATCCCCGTCGGTCCCGGCCGTGGGTCCGGTGCCGGATCGCTGGTAGCCTACTCCATCGAGATCACCGATGTCGATCCGATCAAGTTCAACCTCCTCTTCGAACGATTCCTGAACCCAGAACGGGTAAGCATGCCTGACTTCGACATTGACTTCTGCTTCGAGCGGAGGCAGGAAGTCATCAACTATGTGACCGACCACTACGGCACCGAGCGTGTTGCCCAGATTGCAACGTTCGGAACCCTGAAGGCCAAGGCTGTGGTCAAGGATGTCGCACGCGTTCTGGACATCCCCTTCGACGAGTCGAACAACATCTGCAAACTCATCCCCGATGATCCGAAGATGACCCTCGCAAAGGCTTTTGAGCAAAACAAGGAGCTGGGGGAGCTGGAAGACCGTGGCGGTATTTATGCCGAGCTCTTTGATGCAGCACGCCGCTTGGAAGGCCTGAACCGACACACCTCAACCCATGCCGCCGGTGTGGTCATCGGCAAGGAACAGTTGGTCAAGTATGTCCCGCTGTACCGTGATGCCAAGACCGGTGCCATCTCCACCCAGTACACCATGGACCTCATTGAGGAGTGCGGGTTGGTGAAGATGGACTTTCTGGGCTTGAAGACCCTGACCCTCATCAAACACACCGAGGACCTGATCCACAAGAAAGACCCCTCGTTCACTGCCGCCCATATCGATGAGGAGGACCCGAAGACCTTTTCCATGCTCTGCAAGGGCGACAGCACTGCTGTCTTCCAGTTTGAGAGCCAGGGAATGCAGAACATCCTCAAGGAAGCAAAGCCATCGAACATCGAGGATCTGGTCGCACTCAATGCCCTCTACCGCCCGGGTCCGATGGCCTACATCCCCCAGTTCGTCAACTGCAAGTTGGGCAAGCAGCCCATCACCTACGCGAACCCCGAGCTTGAGGAAGAGCTGAAGACCACCTATGGGGTCATCGTCTACCAGGAGCAGGTCATGAAAGTGGCCCAGATCATCGCCGGTTACTCGCTGGGCAGTGCAGACATCCTCAGGCGTATCATGGGCAAAAAGAAAGTAGCCGCCCTGGAGAAGGAGAAAGTGAAGTTCATTGCCGGGGCAAAGGCCTTGGGTCGCAGCGAACAGCATGCGAACGAGATCTTTGAGATGCTTGAACCGTTCGCCGGCTACGGCTTCAACAAGAGCCATGCAGTCGCCTACTCGGTGGTTGCCTACCAAACAGCCTTCCTCAAGGCCAATTACCCTGCCGAATTCTGGGCTGCCAACCTCACCAATGAGATGGGAAGCCCCGATAAGTTCAGTGAGTATCTGCAGGTGGCGAAAGACCAGGGACTGGAGATCCTCCCGCCTTCGGTCAACTACTCGGACAAGCACTTCTCCGTAGTCGACGGCAAGATTGTCTACGGCCTTGCCGGCATCAAGAATGTCGGGGAGGGCGTAGTCGAGCTGTTGGTCAGGGAACGCGATACAGCCGGCCCCTTCAAGGACTTCCTGGACTTTCTCACCCGCCTCGACACCAAGGCCATGAACACCAAGCTGCTTGAGTCACTCATCAAGGCAGGGGCGTTCGACACCCTGGGGACCAACCGTCCGACACTTCTGGAGAACCTTGGGGACGCCATCACCTATGTGCAGAAGCGCAAGGAGGCAACAGCCTACGGCCAGATCTCCCTCTTTGACGAGGAGACCGAAGCCTCGATGGAAACCTTCTCCATGCGGGAAGTTGAGGACTGGAAGATTCCCGAGAAACTGGAAATGGAAAAAGGTTTGCTGGGCTTCTACATCAGCGGACATCCGCTTGATGCCTATGCGCAGGCGATCAATCAGCGGGTGACGGTCAACACATCCAAGCTGGAGCAAATGCCCTTCGGCCGTCCTACCAATATCATTGCCATGGTCAGCTCCATCCGGCCCTATACTACCCAGAAGGGTGGGATCATGGGCTTTCTGCAGCTTACCGACCGCAATGCCACCTTCGATGCCACCCTCTTTCCCAAGATGTTCGAGCAGTATCGCGATATCGTACGGGTTGACGGCATTTTCGGCTTCATCGGCAAGTTCGACAACTCCCGAGGCAATGACAAGATCTCCTTTCTGATCGAGCAGATCTTCGAGGACCCGAATCAGCTGGCACCCCTTGCGGTCTCCCGCTGCCACATTGAGTTGGAAAAGTCCTTCTGCAGTACCGAACACATCTCCCACCTCAGGGACACGTGCCTGAGCTGGGGAGGCAACTGTTCGCTCCTCCTCCACTTCCGTGAAGAGGGGGAAGAACTGGGGACCATCGTGGAGTGCGGCAGGGAGTTCAGTGTGCGCTACTGTGACGATTTGGTGCAGGCTTTGCAGGAAAATCCGGCAATTCTGCATATTTGGTTCGACTAACCCATAAAAGTTGGGTATGTTGGATTGTGGAGGAATACGATGAACCAAAGTACCTACATCGATGGAATTGCAGTCACCACGGGATCGAATGTCTTCATGACCATTGCATCCATCCTGGCAAGCCTGCTCTCCTTCTACTCCCTGTTGATCTGGCTCAGGATAGTCCTCACCTGGATCAAGGTTCCCGGCCAGATGCAGGAGAATCCCCTCGCCCACTACCTGGGAAAGATCGTCGATCCCTATCTCTCGTGGTTCAAGGGCATCAGCAGCCTCAGGCGCAGCCGCTTTGACCTCACCCCGTTGGTGGCGCTCGCTGCCCTCTCGGTGGTGCAGTCGATGCTCCGCCTCTACGGCAGCTATGGAAAACTCACGGTGGGCATGGTCTTTGCCTTGGTCTTGCAGACCCTGTGGTCTTACTTGGTGAGCCCGATCTTCTGGTTTGTGATCATCCTGTTGGGAATCCGACTGGTCTTCTGCTATCGGCGCAGTCCCCAGAGCATCGGCTACATCACCATGCTCGACTCCATGGTCGGGGGAGTGCTCAACTGGGTGCAGAACCTCTTCTACCCCAAGAAGGCCATCAACGACCGGCAGTTGGTCATCACCAGTCTGATCTTCTTCATAGCCTTGTACGTCGCTTCCTCGCTGGTGCTCCGCTTCCTGATAGGCTTCTTTGCCAACCTCAGCTTCTAGCGCATGGAGTACCTGCGGAACCAGAACCAAGATATCAGCACATTAAGTGGTGTGGGTGTAGCCGCCAAGGCCTCCTATGCAGAACTGGGCATCACCACCTACAGTGACCTGCTGTTGCTCTCTCCCCGCAGCTGGGAGGACCGCAGCCAGGTCAGGCCGCTGGGAAAGCTTGGGGACGGGCAAGTCGCAAACACCTTGGTCGAGGTCCTCTCCCACTCCTACTTCGGCCTGAAAACAGGCAAGAAACGAACCCTGAAAATCATCGTGCGGGACGCCTCGCAACAGGGGGATGGAAGGCTCAGCCTGCTCTGCTTCGGGAGAAACTTCCTCGAAAAAACCATCAGGATCGGAAAGCTCTACTACCTCTATGGCAGTGTTTCCCTCCACCGTGGCGAACTGCAGTGCTCCCAGTTCGAGCTCTATCCCGCTACCGAGGATGGGGATTTCCCCAAACAGTTCGGCAAGATTCTTCCCATCTATCCCTTGCGCGGTTCGCTCAGCCAGCGACTCATCCGCACAAACATCCAAGCCATCCTCTCCCAAGTGAGCCAGTTCTCCGATGAACTCACGGCAGACCTGAAACAACGCTATGACCTGCTGGATACCGACCAGGCAATTCGCTTCTATCACAATCCCCCTACGCTTGATGCATTGGAACAGGCGCGGAAAACCCTTGCCTTCACCGAACTATTCTATCTACAGCTGGTGGCACGCCGCCACAAGGGGCTGGAACAACGAAGCAAGGCGACGGGAGCAAGCATCCCCTCCCGCCTTGAGCTTGCCTGCATCGAGACCCTGCCCTTCGCCCTGACCCGGGACCAGCTGTCCAGCCTCAAGGAGATTCGCCAGGATCTGGACAGCGACCTGCCGATGAACCGGCTCCTGCAAGGTGATGTCGGCAGCGGCAAGACCTTGGTTGCGTGGATCAGTGCCCTGCATGTGCTGGGCAAGGGGGCCCAGGTGGCCTTCATGGCACCAACCGAACTTCTGGCACGCCAGCATGCGGAGTCCGGCTTCCAGCTACTCGCAAAGCTGGGAATCCGGTTGGCCTTCCTCACCGGTTCGGTCAAGAACAAGGAGCGCAAGCTCCTGCTCCAGGCCATAGCGGAAGGGGAAGTGGACATCGTCATCGGGACGCATGCCCTCTTCTCCAAGGAGGTGGTCTTCCATAACCTCAGCTATGTCATCATAGACGAACAACATCGCTTCGGGGTTGAGCAACGCCTTGCCCTGCTGGAAAAGGCCCGTGTCCCAGACCTTCTGCTCATGACAGCCACCCCGATTCCCCGTACCCTCTCCCTGACTGTCTTCGGGAATCTCAACATCTCAACCCTGCACACCATGCCACAGGGCAGGAAGAGCGTGATCACCCACCTGGTGAACGAACAGAGCCGAAAGCGCATGTACCAGGCGGTGGGCGTGGAGTTTACACGAGGCCATCAGGCCTACTTCGTCTATCCCCGCATTGATGACAGCGGGGAGAGCGACCTCAGGGATGTCGAGAGCATGTATGAGTTCCTCAAAAGCGAGTATCCTTCGGTCAGCTCTGCTCTGATCCACAGCAAACTCGAGGAGGAGAAGAAAGTCTCCATCCTCAAGGACTATCAGGAAGGAAAGCTCGGCTATCTTGTCTCCACCAGTGTGGTGGAGGTCGGCATCGACATCCCGAACGCCACCTGCATGGTCATCGAACATGCTGAACGGTTCGGCCTGTCAGCCCTCCATCAGCTGCGTGGACGGGTAGGAAGATCGCACCTGCAGTCCTACTGCTTCCTGGTCTTCGGCAACGAGTTGACCGAAGAGGCAAAGCAACGGCTGAAAGTCATGAAGGAGTCGACCGACGGTTTCTACATCGCCGAACAGGATCTGTTGATCCGCGGTCCTGGCGAGTTGACCGGTACCAGGCAGTCGGGGTACCTGAAGCTCATCTTCGCCTCCCTGACCGAGGATCTGCACCTCATCGAGCTTGTCCGCACCGAGGCGGACCGTATCCTTGCTTCCGATCCCGGTCTTGTGAAAGCCGAACACCAGATGATACGTTCCGTCCTTTCGGCCTCCCCTCCCTTCGAGGAGGAGAGTTGTGATGCATGAGGCAACTTGCATAAGTGCGGATGAAAAACTATCATCAGGGAGTTGGGGGTAAGCCATGCGCATAACCGGAGGCATCTATCGGGGGAGGACAGTCGTCTGTCCGCCAGGAATCATCAGACCTGCCATGGACATGATGCGTGAGTCACTCTTCTCCATCCTGGGCAATCTCGAAGGCAAGAGCTGGCTGGACCTATTCACCGGAAGTGGGTGTGTAGGCATCGAGGCGGCAAGCCGTGGGGCCTGTTTGGTCCATCTTGTGGAGAAGGACCGCCTGAAAAAGGCGACCATCCTGGAGAACATCAGTATGGTTGAGACGGAAATCAAGCTCTTCATGGCCGATGTGAACCGATTCATTCCCACAGCCAAACGCCAATATGACATCGTCTATGCCGATCCTCCCTTTCCAATGCACGGCAAGGTATCACTCGCCCAAGCGGTGGACAAGCAAGGGCTTCTGACCGAGGGGGGCCTGTTCATCATCCACTACCCCTCCGAGGAGAAGGGACAGTGGCCTGAGCAGGTGGGCAACCTTGTCTGCTATGACCAACGCAAGTATGGAAGGAGCACCCTTCGCTTCTACCGCAATACCAAGACAGAGGGAGAACACGATGAGCAATGACCTGCTGACCATCGATGAGAGCAATGTTGCGCACAGCAGCTTCGTTACCTACAGCTACGAGACCGACTGCTTTTCCGATGCACGGCTGGCTTTCTACTTCCAGGTAGTGCAGGAAGCAGCCGGCATGCATGCAGCACAACGAGGGTGCTCGATTCCTGCCATGCATGAGGAAGGAAAGACCTGGGTCATCACCCGCAGCCAGATGGAAGTGGAGCGCTATACACGCTGGCCGGAAGTACTGAACGTGGAAACCTGGGCACAAGAGCCCATCAGGCTCCACCTGCCGCGTGTGGTGCGTGCCTTCGACCAAGCGGGAAACCTCGTATTCACCACCCGCACACAATGGGCTATTCTTGACCTGGCGAACGGACGACCTTGCAGACCGCTGGACATGGCAACACGCATAGGGCTTCCCCCGAAAGAAGATACGGTGCACCATCAGCAGATGAACTTGACAAAGCGTCCCTCACTTGCGGAGGATGAGTGTGTGTTGCTCACCAGCAGCAGACCTGTCATCAGCTATCTGGACACCGACCGCAACCAGCATGTGAACAACATCAGCTACCTGAACTGGGCGCTGGACAGCCTGCCTTCCGCTTTCCGCAACCGCCTCAAGGTCTGTGCAGCGGATTTCTCCTATCTCAGACAGACCTTCCTCGGTGATGAGCTGCTTGTCAGCACCTTTGGCAGGAACAACGATGTGCTGCTCGAGGAGAGTGCCGAACTTGACCACATCATTGAACGAAGGGAGAGTGATGGATCGAGAACATTGGTCTGGGAAGGAAGCACGAAGTGGAAGAAACGCGAAGAGCTCAGATGAAGACCTTGCGCAGCGTGGGCTCCTTGCCCAGCAACAGGCCGATGGACTCGCTGACCGGAAGCAAACCCTTCTTGGCATTGGCACTGAAGTAACAGTACCAGCACCCCTCCTCGGCCTTGTAGTGGATATCGCAAGCGACAAGATACCTGCTTGCCCAACCGCTTTCCGGTGGTACCAAAATTGGGGTTCGGAACGAGCGCTTCCAGACCAACCCATCCGGGCTTTCCAACTGCAACAGGACCGATGAGGTCTTACCTTTCTTCTTGTCCCAGTACATGGCGCACTCAAACCCCACAAACCCATCCTGGACGGGAAGCACCTTGATGCTTCCCACCGCCATGCTGCGATACTCATCATCAGGATTCGGCTCGAGGAGCGCCCTCCCCTCATTGGCGAGGGCATAGGGTCCTTCGAGCGTGCTCGAGAGAGCAAGCGCAAAGTAGCGGCTGGTTTTCTGGCCTGAATCACCCAAGACAAGATGGCTTGCACCGAAATAGAGACGATAGCCGGCTGCATCCCTGATGATCTGGGGGCGGCTGATTCTTGGCTTCTTCAAGCCCGTAGAGGCAAACTCAATCATTCGGCTGTCCAGCAGGACCTTCGGTTCGCTGAACAGGATCAGGTCTGTGGATGAGCGCATCTCAAAACGGCTGTAGCTGATCTTCTCCTGCTCCCGCCTTCTCAGCCGGCCCTTGCTCACTGCGGGAAGAGATGCGTTGTGCTTCTCATAGATGAGATAGTAGACACCATCCTCCACATACAGGGATGGACTGTGGCCGCGCAACTCCACCATTTTCCGTGGTTGCCAGCTGATGCCGTTCTCGCTGATGAAGTGCTCGATGCCCACCCAGGTGTGGCCGAACAGATGCCACTTCCCGTCAGGGCTCTGCTCGGGGAACAGGAAGAAAGGATCGCACAACCTGGGCATATACCACTTGCTGCGGATTACCGGTTCATCACTGAAAGGGTACCAGGAGATCCTGGAATAGGTGGCGACCGAAGCTTTCATGGCTCCTACTCCATCCTGCGGTCGGACTTTTTCTTGCTGCCGAAGAGGGGGCCGAGCTTGTCCTCAAGATTGTATTTGGTGTTCATCCACTTGATGATGCGCGAGTAGAAGAAGAAACTGCCGCCGATGCTCACCAGGAAGGTGAGGCCCAGCCACAGCGGGATGAGGCTGCTGTTCGGATCGACAAAGCGGGTGATGAGGATGAAACAGATGACGAAGAGGACCATCATCAGCAGGATGTTCAGCACGGTAGCCGCCAACATGAACCAGAGGGTATTACTTTTCTTGGACATTCTTCTCTTCCTTCATGAACAGGATGCTCAGGGCAAGCAGGATGCCGCTGACCACCAACGAGGCATCCGCAATATTCCAGGTAGGCCAGCGCTCGAAACCGAGAAAACCATAGACTTTCACGCTGATGAAATCGACCACGCGGAAACTGCGGAAGATACGATCGATGAGATTGCCGATGCCTCCGCCCAGAAAGAGGGCGAGGACCCAGCGGTGGAACTGATTGAGTTCATACTTGTTGGAAAAGTAGGCATAACACACAGCTATGACCAGCAAGACCGGGACAAGGATGAAGAAGAGAAGCTTCACCAGCATGGGCAGGGTGTCGCCCATGCTGAAGGCGATGGCTGTATTGCGGACATGCACAATTGCAAGAAAATCACCGAGGAAGGTCCATCCAATGGTGTTCTCCGCAATGTTGCTGACGATCCACGCCTTGGAAAGCTGGTCGCTCAGGATGATGAACAGGGTGAGGATCAGCGGTACATACCGGCTTTTCTGTGTAGGTGCCATAGTGCTGACTATACTATAACCCGGTTGGGTTGGCAACAAAGACGACGGAAAGTCCGAACTTCTGGTTCAGGTGCTCCATCAGGGCCTGAACCCCGAACACCTCGCTCAGATAATGGCCCCCACCGATGACATTGATGGAGTGTTCCAGCGCCTCATGGTATATCTGGTGCTCAACCTCTCCGGTGATGAAAACATCAAGGCCTTCGGCGATTGCCTCATGCACGTCATCACTGGCTCCGCCGCTGACAATGCCTACCTCCCTGACCTCAGTCTTTCCAAAGGCAAGGATGACCGGCTTGTCAAAGCCAAGGGTCTTGCACAGGTCGTCGAGGCTGGTGGGCTTTTCCAGCGTCCCCTTGCAACCGAGCATCCTGCCCTTGTAGGGGGCGAACTGGCTCTGGTTCCCAAGGCCAAGCTTCTGTGCCATCACGGCATTGTTGCCAACCTGCGGATGGGCATCGAGCGGGAGATGGGCGACATAGAGGTCCAGATTCCCCTCGATGAGGGTTTTCAGGCGGCGATGGTGCGTGGAGGTCACCGCAATCGGGGAACCCCAGAAGAGGCCGTGATGCACCACCAGAAGGTCTGCATCCTGCTCTCGTGCGAGTTCAAACGTGGACTGGCAGGCATCGACGGCAAAGGCCACCTTCGTGACCTCGCGATCCTCACCTGCGACCACCAATCCATTGAGGGATCGGTCCAATGGCTCGAAGGCCCCAATTTCCAGATATGCATCAAGATAGGCTGTCAGTTCTGAACGTTTCATGGCCCCAGTATAGAGAGTTGACACCTTTTGTTCCACCACCTATAGTTCGGTCATGACCGAAACCAGTGCACGGGTAAAACCCCTCTCCTTTGAAGAAGCCTCCTTTGATTTTGACCTCACCACCATCCAGGCCTGCCGTGCCAAGGGCAACAAGCAGCGCATCGTCGGACAACCTCGGGCACTCCGCACCCTGGAGCTGGCCCTCTCGTTGCACAAAAGCGGGTTCAATCTCTATGTCAGCGGAGACAGCGGCAGTGGCCGGCATGAGGCGGTTCGTCACTGCGTACAGGATTTGCGGGCGGACATCTCAACGCTCAGGGACATCGTCTATGTCTGCAATTTCCCCCAGCCGGACAGCCCGAAAGTGCTCATTCTCCCCCAAGGGGAAGGCGAGCGTTTCAGCGATGCCTCCGAGCTCTTCAATCAGGAAATTCTCAACCTGGCCATCGCAAAGGAGCACTTCCTGGAAAAGGCACTGGCCTTGGTGGACGGACTTGAGGCGGATTTTTCCCAATCTGCCGGGCATGAGCACTTCACCCACCTCCGGGCTGACCTGAAACGGATGGCAAAGCACATCCGCTATCTTGACGAGCAAGCGCTGCGCTCGGACAGCATTGCCACCAAGTACCGTGCAAACCTGATTGTCAATCACGCCAGGACCACCGAGAAACCGCTGATCATCGAGAACCACCCCTCGTTCACCAACCTCTTCGGATCGGTCGACAGCAGGGAGAAAGTCCCCCATCTGAGTCTGCATGCAGGATCGCTTCTGGAAGCCAGCGGAGGCTATATTGTCATTGATGCCGAAGAGCTGCTCAGCCAGAATGGCCTGTGGGATGCACTCAAACGGCATCTAGATGCAAATACGCTGGTATTGGAAAGCAAGATTCCCTCAAAAGGCGAACTGAAGGGGAGTTTCATCCGTCCCCAGGTCCCCGCCCTGCCACTGAAGGTAATCCTCATCGGAAGTGAGGAGACGTATGACACCCTCACCGAAGGGGATGAACGCTTTTTGACCCTCTTCAAGCTCAATGCACAGTTTGACTACTCCATGAGCCTTGATGAAACATCCATCGAGCAGAGCATAGCCACGCTCGAGTCCTATGCACAGGAGAATGGGCTGCTTCCCCTCGATGACAGTGCTTTCTGCCAATTGCTTCGGTACAGCTGCTGGTTTGTCGAGTCACGAACGCAGCTGAGCACCCAGTTCTCCATCCTCTATGATTTGCTTGAGGAAGCCAACTGGTGGGCAAAGAAACAGGGACAAGCGAAAATCGACAGCCAGATGATCCTCACCGTCAATGAGGAGCGCAGCTATGCCAGCGGCATCAGCGAGAGCAAGATCAACGAGGAGATTCTCAACGGGGAGATGCTCATCAGCCTCAGCGGCAGCAAGGTAGGTGTGGTGAACGGGCTGGCGGTCATGGACCGCGGCAGCGCCTCCTTCGGCACCCCCACCGTCATCACCTGCACGGTTGCCCCGGGCAATGAGGGAATCGTGAACATCGAGCATGAGGCCGGCCTCAGCGGGGAGATCCATGACAAAGGCCTCTTGATCCTTGAAGGGTATTTGCGCAAGCACTATGCCCGGACCTTTCCCCTCTCCATCTATGCGGGCATCGCCTTCGAGCAATCCTATGCAGAGGTGGATGGGGACAGTGCCTCCTCAAGCGAGCTGTACGCCCTCTTGTCGGCCATCGGCGAGTTGCCGGTGCGCCAGGACATCGCGGTCACCGGCTCGGTGAACCAGATGGGCCTGATCCAACCGGTGGGAGGCATCAACGAGAAGATCGAAGGGTTCTTCCGCACCTGCAGGACCACCGGCCTCACCGGCCAGCAAGGGGTGATCATTCCCATCCAGAATGTCCGCAATCTCATTCTCAGCTATGAGGTGCTTGAAGCGATTCGGGAGAAGCAGTTCTTCATCTATCCCATCAGGACCATCGAGGAGGGGATGCAGCTGCTCACCGGGCGCAACGCCGGCGTACGCAACGCAAAGGGCAACTGGAGTGCCGGAAATTTCAACTTCGACATCGAGGACCGTCTGCGCAAGATGTACCAGGCTGTCTCAGCCAACCGAGGCTAGTCGGGTCAGCCGTTTCATGAACGGCAGGATGTACACAAGCGAGAGGATGAAGGTTGCCACATCGGCGATTGGTTGTGCCAATTGCACTCCCCCTATGCCCATCAGAGAGGGAAGAACCGCAACCACCGGTACAAAGAAGATCCCCTGACGGGCAAGGGCGAGCACCGAACTTGCATTGCCGTGGCCCGTGCTCTGAAAGACCATCCCACTGAGGGTATTGAAGGCTGAAAGCGGCATCAGAAGACACTGAAGTCTGATCGCCGTCGTCCCGATGTCCACCACCTGGGGGTCGGAAAGAAAGAGCAGCATGATCTCACGCGCCCAGATGAAACAGACGAAACCGATCCCGCTGAATACCAACACCCCACGCTGGACACAGAAGAGAAACGCCTCCTTGAGACGATCGTATCGTTTTGCACCCCAGCTGAAGCCTGCTACCGGTTGCAGCCCTTGGCCAAAACCGATCAATGCGGAGTTGAGCAGTTGCATGACCCGGGTGGTGATTGACATTGCCGCTATCGCACCATCGCCGAAGGGGGCGGAAAATACATTCAGGCAGATGGCCGAAACGGTGTGCAGCAAGGTCCTGATCAACGAGGGAGAGCCCACACTGAGGATGCTGCGGTAGATCCACCACTTCAGGCGGATATGGGAGAAGGAGAGCGTGAGGTTGCTGCGTTTCTGCACAAAGTGGGAGAAGAGCACCACAAAGCTGAAAAATTGGCTGATCACCGTGGCAAGGGCAGCCCCCCTGATACCCATTCCCAGCGTAAAGATGAGGATGGGGTCAAGGACAACATTGAGCAAGGCTCCCCCGCTCATGCCCAGCATGCCCAGGTACGCCTTGCCCTCCGATCGGAGATTGTTGTTCATCGTATAGCAGACGGTCATCCAAGGAGAGCCGATGAGAATGATCGAGGCATACCTGACCGCCTCATCCTCAATGGTGGGGGTGGCACCCAGAAACCGAACGAAATTGTGTCTGAAAGCCAGGGCGATCACGCCAAAAAGCAAGCCCAGTGCCATTGAGGTGGCAAAGGCAGTGGAGAAGACCTGGTCGGCTTCCTTTCGCTTCTTCTCTCCCAAGAGACGGGCCACGGTATTGGCAGAACCTTGGCCCAGCGTAATGCCGATGGCTTGGATGAGGCTCATGATCGAATAGACCACCCCGACGGCAGCACTGCTTGTCGTACCCAGACGGCTGACAAAGATGGTATCGGTCATTGAGTAGAAGGAGGTGATGAGCATGCTGATGATGGTGGGGATGGCAAGCTGGACAACCAAGCGCCTCACCGGTTGCTCGGTCATCCTTCTGAAGTTCTCTTCGGCTTTGAGCATGGTCATGTCGTATACCAGCTGTGCAGCATGATGCCCGCGGCCACTGCCACGTTCAGCGATCCCTTGGTGCCCCCCATTTCGATGGAGAGCCGCCCAAGGGAGGCTTCGCAGAGCTCCAGCAGGGAGGGGCTGACACCAAGTTCCTCGCCCCCGATGACAGCGATGCCTTCCTCGGGGAAGGGAAAAAGATCGATGCTCTTCCCCCCCGTCTCCAGGGCAAACAGCGGAAGGGAAGATCCACGAAGCAACACAAGCAGCTCATCCTCGGCGATCACCTCATGCTCCACCGTCT
Source organism: Spirochaetia bacterium (assembly GCA_009930195.1). Classification (GTDB taxonomy): domain Bacteria; phylum Spirochaetota; class Spirochaetia; order Sphaerochaetales; family Sphaerochaetaceae; genus Sphaerochaeta. The sequence goes on from RZYT01000029.1 coordinate 15,144, forward strand.
CGGTGCAACCGCGGCTGGTACGCAGGCACCGTGGATGATTCACATCCGCACAGCCCTCAACCAGATAGATCTTCTTCACCCCAAAGGAGTCTGCACTGCGGAAGATCGAGCCGATGTTATGCGGTGAGCGCAGGCGATCGAGCACCAGCGAATGGGCCAGCACCCTCCTTCTGGAGGCGTCGAGGTTTCCGCTCTGGTCCACAAGATCCCAGTCGGAGGGATCGCTGCCCAACACACCCAGAAGGTAATAGTGGATATCATCACAGAGAATGGCCAGATCCTTTCCTTCCTTGCTCTCCAAACGATTGGCAAGCAGGAGAAGATGCTGCTGCTCTGCTTCTGCCAGTACCTGAGTGAACTGCGCTGAGCCGAAGAGCGTGGTCAAGGAGGCAAGGTAGGCTCTCTGCTGGTTGTCCAGCGGTATCGCGGATGCCAGCTGATGGAAGAGCAGCGCTGTCTTGCGGACACAGGTGCGATCCTTGAGCGTCCTAAGCTTCGCTATCGTTATCATCGGCTGCCTCTGCCTCAATGGGGGCCACCAGAAGGGCAAATTCCCCCTTGATCGCCTGCCTTGCAGAGAGCTGTGCGGCTACTTCGCTCGCCCTCCCCTGCAGGAACTCCTCGAACTTCTTGGTCATCTCCCGTCCGGCAACCACGGTCCTGGCACTGTCCAAAGCGGCGATTTCCTCAAGGGTTTTGACGATACGAAAGGGGGACTCATAGAGGATGAAAGCTTCGTTTCGGGCAAGCAGGACCTCCAGGCGCTTGGTCCGGCGCCCCTTGCGGGGACTGAGAAACCCTTCAAAGGTAAAGGTCTTGCCGACATAGCCTGCAACACTGACCAAGGTGGCCACCGCAGATACGCCGGGGATGGGAACCACGGCAAAGCCTGCACTGCGAACAGCACTCACCACCCTTGCTCCAGGGTCGCTGATACCGGGAGTTCCTGCATCCGACACGAAGGCAACATCCTTGCCCTCACCCAAGAGGTTCACGATGCCTTGGGCCGAGTTGATCTCGTTGTGGGCATGACATGCGATCAGCCGCTTGCTGATTTCAAAGTGGTTGAGCAACACCTGGGTATGACGGGTGTCCTCACAAGCGATCACATCCACCGATCGCAGGGTCTCGACGGCGCGGTAGGTGATGTCCTCAAGATTCCCGATGGGGGTTGCCACCATATATAAGGTACTCATGCAATCCAGTCTACACGCTCGCAGAAACCCTTACAAGGAGGGGGAATTGGTGTTGTTGCCCACACTGCTTGGTTAATTTTACCAACAGTGGCGGGCTTTTCCCTGTTTTCTCAGGGAATACAAGAAAAATCGTGGCATTCAAGCTCGTTTTCAAAAGTTGGCACGCCTTCTGCATACTAGTCTACGTCAATACAAACACAACAGCCACTACATGGCGAAAGGAGAAAATGATGCAGATGTTCAAGAGAGTCGCCGATATCTTCAACTCACACGTCAACAGCGTTCTGGATAAGATGGAAGATCCGGCAAAGATGATCAGCCTGATGATCACCGAATTGGAGGACACCCAGACCAAGGCCCGCGCCTCCATGGCAGCCCGCAAAGCCGAGCAGACCAGCCTCGAGCGTGAGAAGGCTGAGTTTGGGAAATCCGTTGTCCGCTGGGAAGAGCGTGCCAAGCTGGCCATCACCAACGGTCGCGAGGATCTTGCCAGGGAAGCACTGGTCGAGAAGAAGTATGCAAGCGAGCAGGTCAAGCGTGTAGAGGAGCAGTTGACTACCCTCACCTCGATCCTCGCCAGTCAGGCCTCACAGCTGACGCAGATTGCAGACAAGCTCAAGGAAGTCAAGGACAAGCAGCAGATTCTCGTCCAGCGTGCCCGTGGCGCCAAGGAGAAGAAGCAGGTTGCACAGACGCTGAAGAACAGCGACAGTGCCGATCTTGCCAGAAAGTTCAGTGAGCTGGAGAGCAAGATTGAGCGGATGGAAGCCGATGCCGAGATGGCAGGATACCATGGCAGCACCTCCAGCAGCGACGAGTTTGCAAAGATGGAAAACGACAGTGCCATCGATGCTGAGCTGGAAAGCCTGAAGAGTTCCATGGCCAAGAAGAAGGAGCAGAAATAATGCAGTACTACAGAGAAGAGAACCGGACCTTGTTCCGGGAAAAGAGCGGCATGATCCTCGGCGTCTTCCAAGGCTTGGCCTCCTGGTCGGGGCTTCCGGTGGCACTGCTCAGAATCGTCGGCCTGATCCTGCTCTTCTCAGTGGGGTTCGTTCCGATGACCGTGGCTTACTTGCTGACTGCCTTGATGTTGCCTTCACGATAGTCTGCAATTCGCATCTTTCATGACATTCTCGGGGTTTCTCTTTGAGCAGGACATTTTCTGGTGTCCTGCTCTCTTTATTGTACCTGGTCCTGATACTTGCGATAGAGACCCCTGAGTTGGTCATAGGTGAGCCCGAGCAGCTTGGCGGCTTCCTTCTGGTTTCCCGCAGCTTGCTTGAGCGCCTCACGCAGGTAGAGAAGATCCAGCTCAACGCGGGCTTGGTCAAAGAAGGCCAGATCCAACTTCTGCTCAGCTCTGGGCAGGGAAGGCAGCTCCTGCGCTTCGATCTTGGCAAAGGGATTCTCAAAGGGGTTGAAGTCGAG